>SXRC01000023.1 GCA_005793655.1 Actinomycetota bacterium | reverse complement strand
TACTCATTTGTGATCCTATTACTTTCAGGAACTTTCTTAACTTTTTGGTTTGACCCATCAATGAGACATGTGGTTTATGAGGGTAGTTATCAACCATTAAAAGATGTAGAGATGAGCGCAGCTTACGCATCCACACTTCATATCTCATTTGATGTTAGAGGTGGCCTACTAATGCGCCAGATTCACCACTGGGCTGCGCTTATTTTCATGGCAGCGATTGTGGCTCACCTACTTAGAGTTTTCTTTACTGGTGCATTTAGAAAACCTCGTGAGTTCAACTGGATACTTGGAATTGGGTTACTAACCCTGGGAATTGTTGAAGGATTCCTTGGCTACTCACTACCTGATGATTTGTTATCGGGAACTGGAATCAGAATTGCGCATGCGATCATCCAATCAATTCCAGTAGTCGGTACATATCTCTCATTCTTTGCCTTTGGCGGTGCTTTCCCGGGTGAGATATTTATTCCGCGCATTTATATAGTTCATGTGCTGTTACTACCTGGAATTTTCTTAGCCCTAATTACAGTTCACTTAATGTTGGTTTGGTATCAGAAACATACTCAATATCCAGGTCCTGGTAGAACTGAAAAGAATGTTGTTGGTTATCCGTTAATGCCAGTTTATATGGCAAAAGCTGGCGGCTTCTTCTTTATCGTTTTTGGAATTACTGCTCTCCTAGGTGCGGTTGCATCAATTAATCCTGTCTGGTTATTTGGTCCTTACACCCCAGCACAGATCTCAGCAGGCTCCCAACCAGATTGGTATATGGGCTGGCTAGATGGTTTGGTGCGAATGGCTCCCCCGATTGAGACCTACATATTTGGTCACACTATTTCGTGGAATATTTTGATTCCAGGTTTAATTATTCCTGGAATTATCTTCACCGGTATGGCGCTCTACCCATTTATTGAAAGTTGGATGAATGGTGATAAGAGTGAGCACCATTTACTTGATCGCCCAAGAAATGTTCCTAATCGAACTGCACTTGGCGTAATGTCACTGACATTTATGCTCGTTACCTTGATTAATGGTGGAAATGACATTATCGCTACCCACTTTGATCTAACGATTAATCAGATCATGTGGTTCTCACGTATTGGCGTAATTGTGCTACCACCACTGGCATTTGTGATTACAAAACGAATCTGTCTATCACTACAACGCCGTGATCGAGAGTTAGTGCTGCATGGCAAGGAGACTGGCCGCCTGGTTATGTTGCCGCATGGTGAGTTTATTGAGGTTCATGAGGAGTTATCTGCTGCCAAGAAGTTCACCCTCACACAACATGTACAACCACAAGCGATTGCATTGGTGATAGAGGATAAGCAAGGAGTATTAAATCCAAAAGGTATTAAAGCCAAGATCCAAGCAAGATTAAGCAAAGCAAATGCGGAAAATATTGCAAAACCAACCGCTACTGAGCTTAAAGAGCTTGAGAATGGCCACCACTAATTCACTCCACCTGTTATGACCAGGAATATCTTTTTTGATTCTGTAATTCAAGAGGAGTTAGTACAATAATAGTGTGAACAGATCACTTTGGCGGGGTGAAGAAGCAATTACATCTCGTAAATCTGTTAGCTCTAATAACTCATTTGATATTGCGATTATCGGCGGTGGCTTTAGCGGATTATGGAGCGCCTACCACTTAAAGAAAATACAACCCTCACTTACAATTGCAATTTTTGAGCAAAATTATGTTGGCTTTGGGGCAAGTGGTCGTAATGGCGGTTGGGCCTCAGCTGAGTATCCGACATCAAGCACGCGGCTGATTAAAGAGCATGGCTTACAGATTTATCAGAACTTACGTAGAGATTTAACTCAATCTATCGATGAAATTGGCCAAATTGCCAGATCTAATAAATGGCAGATTGATTATGCCAAGGGTGGTGCGTTAGTTTTTGCTACCAATAAAGCACAACTAACTCGAATCTCATCTGAAATCGATGATGAACATAGATTTCTAAATCAGGGTCAAGCACAAGAGCTACTAAATGTTGCCAATATTAAGGGTGGAGTTTTCACACCCCACTGCGCAGCCTTAAACCCATTCAAGCTAACTCAGGAGATAGCTACCTACTTAGAATCTGTCGGAGTTGAGATATTTGAAAATTCTAGGGTGGAGCAAATATCAGATAAACAGATTGAAGTAAATGGGCACACAATTACCTGCCAAACCTCTATCCGGGCAACTGAGGCATTTACTTCACAAAAATGGTCAGCTAATCAGCAAATACCGATCTACTCATTGATGGTCGCCACCGAGCCACTATCTGCTGATGTTTTGAGTCAGATTAAAAATACACAGCGCGCAACCTTTCAGGAGGCTTGCCACTTAATTACCTACGCACAAATTACTGGTGATAATCGATTAGCCATTGGTGGACGTGGGGTACGCTACAAATTATTCTCACGACTTTCTGGGCGCAGTGAGATAGATAATCGAATGCACAATGCCCTACAACGACGGGCTTTAAGTTGGTTTCCGCAGCTACAGGGGACAAAATTCCCATATCGTTGGGGTGGTCCAGTTGCGTTAACTAGAAGGTGGCAATGCTATTTAAATTATGATCCAAAAACTGGTCAAGCTGCAATTGGTGGCTATGTCGGAGATGGTGTCACTCTCTCATATTTAGTAGCTAAAAATCTTGCTTTGAAAATCAATAATTTGAAAACCTCAGATTTACCATTTATCGATCAAAAAATCGGAACGTGGGAGCCTGAACCAATCAGATATTTCGCAATTAATGCTGGATTTAAAGCAACTGTTGCGGCAGATATCGAGGAGAAAATTACTCAACACCCAAGCCTGATTGCAGCTGTTATAGACCCACTGATAAATCGATAATTTTAAAGTTTTAGCCCAGCACAAACTGGCTTTGGCCCAGCATTAGTATTGCCATACCGATGTTGTGTAATAGAAACACTTTGTTCAAGGAACCAACGAGTAATCTCTATCTCTCCTCTTAAAGTAATTGGTCGACGATCACATGAGATGCCATTTCTCAATAGATCATAAACTGGTGGAACCTCAGCTGATATCCATCGAACTCGATCAAACTCTATGGCGTGTTCAGCAAACTCTTCAGCACTCTCTACAACTAAATTAGCTAAACCTGGAATCAAAGAATCACTACTTAAGGCTGTAATTACACCTAAATCATTCTTGAGCCAACTTAAAAAATCCAACTCATCCTTACTGGTGCCACTTTCAATTCTTATCAAGAAGCCTTTTTTATACTGGCGATATCTTTGAAGATTTTGTTCAACAGTAAGACCGGTGTGATCAATTGCCAACCCACCAGTTGAATTAAGCCACTTATTTGCCACCTCTTTCATCGGCAGAAAATGCTTCATCTGATTCCAGTTGCGCAGAGTTGCAACATAATTTGCACCACCTGCTTTAGCAGTTGCACCCACGCAACTTTTCTTCCAACCACCAAATGGCTGACGATTAACAATCGCACCAGTGACACCACGATTCACGTAAAGATTTCCTGCCTCTACATTTTCAATCCAGTACTCACACTCAACAGGATCTAAGGATTGTATTCCAGCTGTTAATCCAAAATCAGTGGAATTTTGCCAATTTATAGAGGTCTGCAAATTAGGTGAAATCATGATGGCAAGTACTGGGCCAAACCATTCATTTAGGTGCGACCAAGAGCCAGGTTTAACACCAGTTTTGATACCCGGTGACCAAAGCAGACCAGATTGGTCTAATTGTTCTGGTTTTAGTAACCACTCCTCCCCATCATCTAATTGGGTGAGTGCTCGCTGCAATCTGGCCTCAGCACTTTTTATTATTGGACCGACCGTAGTTGAGTACTCATAGCCAGGGCCAACCTTTAAAGATTTAACTGCATCAACTAATTGCTTAATAAAAATTGGATTTCCATAGATATTTTTATCGACAATAGCCAGTGACGCTGCTGAACATTTTTGGCCTGCATGCCCAAAGGCTGATTGCACCAGATCTTTTACTGCAACATCAATATCACAGCAGGCAGTTAAGACCATAGCATTTTTTCCACTAGTTTCAGCAAGCAAATTCAACTCATTTTTCCAAGAGGAAAATAACAAGGCTGTGCTATATCCGCCAGTCAAAATTACTGAATTAACCCCATCATTTGTAATCAAAGATTGACCAACCTCATTATCTTGAGTTGAAACAAATTGCAGCACGTTTTTAGGCACGCCAGCTTTCCATAATTGATTTACTAAGTGCCAAGAGGTGGCAACAGTTTCAGGTGCTGATTTAAAAATCACTGAATTTCCAGCAGCTAATGCCGCACAGATCCCGCCAGTTGGGATCGCATAAGGAAAGTTCCAAGGTGGTACAACTACCACTACACCAACCGGTGATGATTCGCGCTCTAAATCTAATGAAATGGCTGAGAGTGCATAGTAATTAGCAAAATCAATTGCCTCTGAGACCTCAGGGTCAGCCTCCGCAACTGTCTTACCAGCATCACGGGACATTATTGCAATAGTCTCTTCTTGTTCATCATGTGCAATCTGAGCAAATTTTTTAAGGATCTGGGCTCGCTTAATCACACCAATCTGATCCCAATCCTGTACGGATTTCTGTGCAACTGTTACTGCCAAATTAATATCAATTGATCTAGCAACACAGTATCTATACCAAACCTTGGCATTATTACTGGGATCAGTGCCTTCGATTTGTTCTCGATCATAAATCTCCTTGCCATCAATAACAATTGGAATCTCATCAATTGCTCGATTTAAAACTGCTCCTACCTCTTTATCAAGCTTGGTAAGAAAATCCAATTTAGTGATATCAGCATTGGGCGCATTCTCAAAACTTTGATCAACTTCAAATTCGTGCTTTTTATGGCGAAGAGTTTTAGTTGAAATCACATGACGGCTAGATGCGCTGGCTAAAAATCTTGCAGATTGCTCGGCAAACTTTTCTGTATTAGATCCGATTTCAAATGATGAACGAAGGTAGTTTTCAGCAGCGGTATTTTCATCCAATCTTCGTACTAAATAAGCCACAGCTGATGCAAAATCATCACCGCGAGTAACTGGTGCGTAAAGCAGAATTCGCATCGAACGTTTGGCAATGGCTAGTGCCTCGGGGTTTGCCATTCCTTCAAGCATCTCAAGATCTAATTGCTCCATTACATTACGGCGCTGGGCAATCTCTAACGCAAATGCAATGTGAAATAGATTGTGGCTGGCCACTCCAATTCGAACCGCTTTGGCATTTTCTAGGCGTAATGCTGTATCTAACAATCTTGAGTATGAGGCATCAACATCTGCTTTTGATTCATATGGAGCTGCACTCCAACCGTGTAATTCAGCCTCTGCTTTTTCCATCGCTAAATTTGCACCCTTTACTAATCTAATTTTTATTACCCCGCCTGATTGCCTGTTTCGCCCTATTGCCCACTCAACTAATTCAGCAAATACCTCATGTGATTCTGGAAGATATGCCTGCAAAACTAAACCTGCATATAGATTCTTAAACTCGCCCTCATTTAATACCAGTTTGAAAGCATCTACGGTTAAGCGAAGATCTCGAAACTCCTCCATATCTAAATTTACGAAGGTATTAGTTGCGATCGATGTACGATAAATTTGTCGCAATTTTTCACTAACTCGATCGAGTGTGCCCTTGCGATCTAATGCAATTATCTGGCTGGCAACTGATGAAAGTTTGACCGAGACATAATCAACCTCACTTCGTTGCATCATTTTTATGACCCGTTCAAACCTTTCACTTGCCTCGGCTTCACCCAATACCGCTTCACCAAGAACATTTATATTTAACCTGATTCCCTTTTTGGCACGCTTTTTTATTTGCCGCGCAAGTTGCTTACTCTCAGCCGGCAAAATAATCCCCTTGGATAAAAGCTTTACCTGAGTGTGCACGGCGAATAAAACCGGTTTAGGCAGCACCCTGGAAATTGCGGCAATTAGTTTTAGCCCAAAAGTATTAAACAATCCAAAGCCGGCAATAGAGGCATCCTTTGCAGCTCTTCGTAAAATTCGAACTGAATCCTTGGCAGAGGTAATACGCATAACCTCATCAGTTAATGAAACTGTTACTGAAATAGCTTTAGGATCTTTAAATAACCTGGTAAATCTTTTTCGACTAGCTTTGTCATACCTTTTTAGATTAGGTGCAGATTCATTAATTAGCGCTCTGGCACTTTCAACAGCTGATGAGGCTAATTCATCGATCCCTGGGTCGGTTGCTATTGGTTTACTCATCCTTGCATCAATCCCTTTAATTTAACTAAAGTTTTAGCCATCGCCGTTGGTACCCACTCCCCGGAATCAGAGATCCACCACTTAGAACGAGCTTGGCGGCCATCCCAACTCTCAGTTACTAATGTTGTATTGGCATCAATCTCAGTTAACTCATACCGCCAAATATTGTGTAAAAGATGTTGCCAGGCGATTACCTTGCCCTCCTGAAATTCAACCACCTGATTTTTAATAAAATAAGGCACTGCATATTTCATTTTCATGCCAAATTTGGCGCCAAGATAAAGTTGAGATCCTCCCCTTACACTTCCTCTCACCATTCCTGAACCATCCATAAATGGGTGATTGGCTGGGTTTGAAATAAAATCAAAAATTTTCTGAGCCGGTGCATTAATCTCTAGTTGTGCCTTAAAGAAAAGTGGGACACCAGTATCTAGTATCTGCGCTTTTTCTTTCATAATTAATGAGCGGTGTTAGAGGGCCGTTCATACTCTAAAACTAAACCGAGAATCGAAATCAGCAAACTACCAACTGCAATTAGAACCAGCCACCAACCGATAATTAAGCCAACACCAACGGCGCAAGCCGATAATGCGACTGGTAATGGCCACCAAGAGTGGGGTGAAAAAAATCCCATCTCACCTGCTGAATCTGCTATCTCACCTTGTTGATTATCCTCTGGTAATAAGTTTCCTAATCTGCGGCTGGTAAACCAAAGATAAAAGCCAACAATTAACGCAAGTCCTGCACTTAAGGAAATCGCAGTAATTCCTACTGGCTCCCCGCCCACTTGCCAATAAATTACCGCCAAAATTACATAAAATACTGAGAGCCCGACAAATAAAATCCAACTAGTTTTCATTAATGATCTGCTTTTTCCGCCATATGCGGGTAATGCAAATCAAAAGCTGGACGCTCACTGCGAATTCTTGGCATCGAAGTGAAATTATGTCGAGGCGGTGGACAAGAGGTAGCCCACTCTAAGGATGAGCCATATCCCCATGGATCATCATCCATTACCTTTGGGCTATTTCGAGATTGCCAAATATTTAAGAAAAATGGAATCATAGAAAGTGCCAGTAAGCCTGAGCCAACTGTTGAAACCATGTTCATGAAAGTAAATCCATCCGAGGCTAAGTAATCTGCGTATCTACGTGGGAATCCTTTAATTCCCAGCCAATGCTGAATTAAAAATGTTGTGTGGAAACCAAAGAATAATGTCCAGAAGTGAATCTTGCCTAAAGTTTCATCCAACATTCGACCTGTCATCTTTGGCCACCAGAAATAGAAGCCAGCAAACATTGCAAACACCACAGTGCCAAATAAAACGTAGTGAAAGTGCGCCACTACAAAGTAGGAGGCAGATACTGCAAAATCAAGTGGTGGGCTGGCCAAAATAATTCCAGTTAGGCCGCCAAATAAGAAGGTGATTAAAAAGCCCAGTACAAAAAGCATCGGTGTTTCAAAAGTGACTGATCCTCGCCACATTGTGCCGATCCAATTAAAGAACTTCACGCCAGTTGGCACGCCAATCAAAAATGTCATAAATGAGAAGAAAGGCAAAAGGACCTGCCCACTTGCATACATATGGTGCGCCCAAACCGCTACAGATAAAGCTGCGATTGCAATGGTTGCTGCAATTAATCCTTTGTAGCCAAAAATAGGTTTACGACTAAAGACCGGCAAGATCTCAGTTGCGATACCAAAAAATGGCAAAGCCAAGATATAAACCTCCGGATGGCCAAAAAACCAAAATAAATGTTGCCATAACATCGCTCCACCATTGGCAGGATCAAAAATATGCGAACCAAATAACCGATCTGATTCAAGTGCTAAGAACGCTGCTGCTAGTGGTGGGAAAGCAATCAAAACCAGAATTGAGGTCAGAAGTACATTCCAAGAAAAAATAGACATTCTAAACATCGTCATTCCAGGTGCTCGCATAGTTAGTATCGTGGTCACAAAGTTAACTCCACCAAGGATTGTTCCTAGACCTCCAATGGCAAGTCCAACCAACCAAAGATCTGCGCCAATTCCTGGTGAGTACTGCGAACTAGAAAGTGGTGCGTAAGCGGTCCATCCAAATGAAGCCGCACCCCCTGGTGTAATAAATCCAATGAACGCCATGGTGCCGCCAAATAAATACAACCAATATGAAAGCATATTTAATCTTGGAAATGCCACATCTGCTGCACCAATTTGCAACGGCATAATTACATTAGCAAAGCCAACAAATAGTGGGGTTGCAAACATTAAAAGCATGATGGTGCCATGCATGGTAAATATCTGGTTGTACTGCTCATTACTTAAAAATTGCATACCCGGGCGTGCTAACTCTCCTCGAAGGAGCAATGCCATTAAGCCCGCAATTAAGAACCAAGCAAATGAAGTTATTAAATAAAGGTAGCCAATTGTTTTGTGATCAGTTGAGGTAAGCCACTTGACCAGCACACGTCCCTTGGATGTTGGCAGTGGGGCAGAAGGTGAAGCTGAGATTACTGGACGTTGCGCATAGGTTGTCATGCGATGCCTGCTTTCTCTTCGGCTACTAAATCTTGCAGATACTTCTCATACTCTGCCAATGTCACCACCTTCACAGAAAACAGCATCTGCGAGTGATTCCTTCCGCATAATATATTGCATCGACCTGGGTAGGTCCCGAGCTTATTTGCCGTGAACTCTAGTTTGTTGGTCACACCCGGCAGATTCTGCATCTGGATCATAAAAGCAGGGACCCAAAAGCCGTGAACTACATCATTGGCATCTAAAGTAAAGCGGACCTTTTGCCCCTGCGGCAAATACAAAGTAGGTGGCTGGGCTGGAGTGCCAGTAACTGTTGCACTCTTGTAATCACCAGCATCGCGATACTTAAACTGCCATGACCATTGGAATCCAACCACATCAATAAAGTGTGAGACCTGTGCATCTGGGGTAATTTTTACAATCTCCGATTCGCGTTGCACGGTAAAGTAAAAAAGAACCGCCACAATAACAAATGGAATTACAGTGTATGCAACCTCTACTGGAATGTTGTATTGGGTT
The DNA here is from genome assembly GCA_005793655.1 of Actinomycetota bacterium. Taxonomy (GTDB): domain Bacteria; phylum Actinomycetota; class Actinomycetes; order Nanopelagicales; family Nanopelagicaceae; genus Nanopelagicus. The sequence continues at coordinate 487 of SXRC01000023.1, read as the reverse complement.
TGCTTTGGAAAACTTTCATCTTTCTTGCGATGAAAGAAAACTGGCCATAAAATTAGAATCAACGTAAAACCACCAACTACTGCAGCTGCTATCCATGCTCCTTGCCAGAGTGACAAAGAAGCGTCATTAACACTTGTTACCCCTTCTTCGAAGCCAAGGCCGGAAACATCTGCTTTGGAGCAAGCTGTTAATAATGGGAGTAATGCAAGCGGTAAAAGTGATGATTTACGATTGAGCGAACGCATGGGGATAAGGATAACCTTCTGTCATTGCGATGTCGCACGGTGAAGGTTAGGGGTAATTGGTGGTTCGCATCACAGCCGATTTTCAGCAGGAAAGAGTGCTACACCCTGCTGCAATACCGCTGTTATCTGAGTTTTTTACTAAGGGCTGGGCAGACCCAAACAAGTTAAACAACTCTTCACGGCAAACTGCCATTTTGCTGCAGCAGGTAAGGCAAACATTTGCCAATGCATTAAATGTTCGC
>SXRC01000122.1 GCA_005793655.1 Actinomycetota bacterium | reverse complement strand
TGGCTAATCACGGCAACAGATTGGCGAGCGGTACCTGCAAGATTTTCCTCACCATCTTGTAGTGATCCTTTATCAAGCAAATTACGCCATGAGGACAAGATTGCTTCATCAGCCTTTACTGATTTCACCTCAAGTGGAGCAGCTGGCTTCATTGCAGCCAATTGACCATCCCAATTTCCGATAGATTCAAACTCATTTCTAGCAGCCTTAACTGTCGGCAAATTAATTGGTCTACCAATTTCTTCAGCAAGCATTGAAAGAATTCGCACATCGCTTCGATTTAATCTCTGCTCTACCGCGGCTTCAAACTTGCGGACTTTTCCTTGCCAATCCATAAATGAGCCACTTTTCTCAACAACTGTTGCAACCGGAAATACAACTTGAGCAATTTCAGTGATATCACTCTGGCGAATTTCAAAAGAGACAATAAATTTCTTGGCTAGATTCACCTTTGCATCAGGTGAGATATCCATTGGATCAACACCACCAATAACTATTGCTTCTAGATCTGAATTAATCATTTCAAGGGTGTTCATTCCAGTTGTAGTAGGTAAGGGATCACTACCCCAAACTGTTGCAATGTCCACTCTGGCGGATGCATTATCTATAGGTCTATAGCCTGGTAATAAATCTGGCACAGCGCCAGCAGATAATGCGCCTACCTCACCTGCTCTGCGTGGTACCCATCCTAATTTTGCTCCGCTGGTATTAATTAATTTTGCGACTGCCGATAAAGCACCTGGGGTTTCCACAGCTCTCTCACCAACTAAAACTACTGATTTGTCACTTAGGCCGGTAATTGAGTTGATCGCTGAAACCTCAGCACCTGCTGCAGTTTTAATTAACTTTGCACTTAACTTTTCAGTGCCCCTACTGGTAAATGATGCGATGCTACTTACTTTTATTGCTCGCTTCTTAAACTGCTTATAAATTCTCAAGAAGACGATTGGTGATTCATCCTCTGGTTCAAAGTTAATTAAAACTACATGATCTGCTTTATCTATATCTTTGTAGGTAGCAGTAGTTGGAGTAGATGCCAGGAAATCTAACTCTTCTCTGCTGTGAGTGCGAGCCCGAAAATCAATGTTGTTAGTACTAAGTGCAACCCGGGCAAATTTACTGTAACCATAGGCATCTTCAACTGTTGCTCGGCCACCAACTAATACTCCAACTTTTGCATTTTTTAATCCTGACGCTGCTGCTGCTAACGCTTCCGGCCATGAGGCCTCTTGCAGTTGACCATTTTCATCTCTCATTAATGGTTTAGTAATTCTATTTTTTGCTACCTCATACTTAAATGCCCAGCGGCCTTTATCGCAATTCCACTCTTCGTTAACCTCTGAATCCTCACCAGCTAATCGGCGCAGCGTTTTGCCTCGTCTTACATCAGTGCGCATAGCGCATCCCGATGCGCAGTGTTCACACGCAGAGTTTGTTGAAATTAAATCAAATGGTCTAGCACGGAATCGATATGAAGTTCCTGTTAATGCGCCAACCGGACATATTTGCACTGTATTGCCAGAGTAATAAGAATCAAAGGGTTCATCTTCATAGATTCCAACTTGTTGCAGAGCGCCTCGCTCGTTTAAGGTGATAAAAGGATCACCAGCAATTTGCTCAGAAAATCTAGTGCAGCGAGCGCAAAGTACACACCGCTCCCTATCTAATAAAACCTGTGATGAAATTGCTACTGGTTTTTCAAAGACTCTCTTCTCACCTTCAAATCTAGATTCTGACCGACCATTAGACATTGCCTGATTTTGTAGTGGGCACTCACCACCCTTATCGCAAACTGGGCAATCAAGTGGGTGATTAATAAGCAATAACTCCATGACACCTTTTTGAGCTTTGTCAGCAACTGGTGAGGTAAGTTGAGTCTTAACTACCATTCCTTTTTCAACTGGGATTGTGCAAGAAGCTTGTGGTTTTGGAAACGCTCTGCCATTTATTTCAATTTCAACTAAACATTGCCGACAAGCACCAGCTGGTTCAAGTAGTGGGTGATCACAAAATCTTGGAATTTGAATCCCAAGTTTTTCTGCAGCCCTTATAACTAAAGTTCCCTTTGGAACTGTTACTTCAAAGCCATCGATCACACAGGTGATCATCTCTACCTCTTGCTCAGTGCTTAACTCTTGAATACTCATTTAACACCTGTGGTTTCAAACAATGTGGCAGCCATTGGATCAAATGGACACTCACCAGCTGATAGGTGATCTAGATACTCTTGGCGGAAATATTTAAGTGAGGAAATGATTGGGCTTGCTGCACCATCTGCCAATGCACAAAATGATCTGCCCATGATGTTGTCACATAGATCTAACAACTTATCTAAATCTGCTTCACTTCCCTTACCTGCATCTAAATCTCTTAACACCTGCACCATCCACCAAGTTCCTTCTCGGCATGGTGTGCACTTTCCACATGATTCATGTTTATAAAACTCAGTCCAGCGCAGCACTGCTCGAACTACGCACGTTGTTTCATCAAAGATCTGTAAAGCTTTAGTGCCAAGCAGTGAGCCGGCAGCTGCTACACCATCGTAATCAAGTGGTGTATCTAAATGAGCATCAGTGAATATTGGAGTTGATGATCCACCTGGTGTCCAGAACTTTAATTTATGCCCATCTCTTACACCACCAGCTATTTCAAGTAACTCACGCAAAGTTATCCCAAGAGGTGCTTCAAATTGCCCTGGGTGATTTACATGTCCTGACAAGGAGTAAAGCGTAAAGCCCTTGCTTTTTTCAGTACCTAAGCCAGTAAACCAAGAAACGCCATTGTTGATAATTGCTGGCACTGAAGCAACTGATTCAACATTATTTACCACTGTTGGTTTTGCATATAAACCTGCAATCGCAGGAAATGGCGGACGTAGTCGAGGTTGACCACGAAATCCTTCTAATGAATCAAGTAAGGCAGTCTCTTCACCACATATATATGCACCGGCGCCAACATGTAATACCAATTCTAAATCAAATCCTTTTCCTAAGATATTTTTGCCCAACAAACCAGCTGCATAAGCATCCT
>SXRC01000121.1 GCA_005793655.1 Actinomycetota bacterium | reverse complement strand
TCATCGGTAATGATTGTTTTAATTGCTCAGGTGACAGGTATTGCAGATATCACTGCAATCATCTCGATCTTTGGTGTAAATGCATCGATGATCTTATTTGGCTGGCTGCAGGAGAAGTATGAGAGCCCAGGAAATGGCGGCTGGCTGCCATATATCTTTGGTTGTATTACCGGAATCATGCCTTGGCTAGCACTTTGCTTTTATGTATTTGGCGTAGGAGGCGCTGGTGAAACTAAGGCACCTGCCTTTGTATATGTAATTGTCTTTACTATCTTTTTATTCTTTAACTCATTTGCACTTGTGCAATTTCTGCAGTACAAAAAAGTTGGTAAGTGGAGTAATTACCTTCGGGGTGAGGCTACCTACATCACCTTGTCACTGGTGGCAAAGTCAGCTCTTTCTTGGCAGATCTTTGCAAATACTTTAATACCACCTGCTTAGGTCTTAATTAACTGCTTTACTGATTAATAACAGCTTGCCGCTATCGGTTGTGGCAACTAATCTGCCATCAGATAAAACCTCTAAATCTCTAACTCGCTCACCCACATCAACTTTCACCACCTCACCAACTGTACTTTTTGAGGTAAGTTGAATAAATATTAGGGCCTCCTCTTTTAGGGTTGCCATAACTAATTGTGATGACCACTCTGCCCAGGAAGAGTTTGCCGGCAGTTGCACTAACTCAGTTGGTGCAACTGAGGGCACCCAATAATGCAAAGGTGGTTGATACCCATCATGAGTTCCTGGCTTTGTTGGTTTTACATAATCACCATTTGAGTAAGCCTGACCAAATGTGACAAATGGCCAACCATAATTAACACCTTTTTTAATTAGATTTAATTCATCCCCACCCCGAGGTCCATGCTCTGCGGTGTAGAGATCTGAACCAATTAACACAATTCCCTGTTGGTTTCGATGCCCAGATGAGATCTTTTCAACGCCACTACCACTGACCTTAAAAACACTTCCTAGATCACCACGAACTGATCTATTACCTATTTTTGAGTACCCAAGGTCACCAATTGTTAAATATGCACTTTGCTTATCAATTACCTCAAGCCGTCCGGCTGCATGATGAACTGCTGAGATTGGCACGCATGGCTTTGAGGTAAACCAATTTTTAATCTTACTTAAAGTGGGTTTATCACTCAAAGTTAATTCATAGGCGGTGAGGTTAACCACTACACACTTACTACTTTTCCTATATATCGGATATGAAATTAGCAAAGTTGCCTTTGATTTAACTTCAGATAAAACAGCAATATCTATGATTGAAAATCTTGAATCATTCATCCGCTCATTAGCAGGAATTACCCGCCCGATTAACTGCTCCTGCTTTGACAAGAGATCATAAAGAAAAAGTTTTGAACCATCGGCGCCACCGCCAACTAGTAATTTCGTATCTGATAATTTGGCAATAGCTGCTCCCCTCTCACCATTTGGCCCAAGGATCTGCAGCATTGGTGTTTCAATGGTGGTGATATTTAATTTGATAGGCATACCTTCTGCCAAGGCATTACTTGTTGCGCCAAGGAGTTGAAGTAAACATAAATTAATTATGAGAAAAATTTGCGCGATAGCCCCTGTGCTTTTTACCATCTCCAAAGGATAATAAAATACAGGTGTGAGTAAACAAATGCTGGCTGTGAGTATTCTTATCCCAGATTTAACCCCACTTTTAGGCATATTTTCTAACAAATTCAGTTTTGCGGTGTATATTCACCGTCAATAGCAGGCAAATACTGCCTGCTAGAAATTGGAGAAAATATGAACGAGAAGGATCTAATCGAACTGTGGAACGCCAAGCGCTCCCAGATCATCATGGCGCAAATTGCACCATCATTTGTGCTGATTGCAGTTTTTGTTTTAGCCGGTTTTGATAAGTTTGCAATGGCATCAGATGGCACAAAGTATTTTGTCCTCGGTGTAACTGCTGTAACAGGTATTTTGGCAATCATCTCCCAATACGCAGCAGTGCGTGAGGGTGAGGCTTTGCTTGAGGATCTATCAAAGGTTGGCAGCAAGAGTGCATTGGGTAAGAAGATTGCATCCTCAAGAGGATTGCTATCACTTTCTGCAATCGCAATTGTTGGATCAGGACTTGCAGTGTTTGCTCTTACAGTTTGGGCGGTCCTGGGTTAATTTATGGAGATTGGGTTAGTAATAATTGTTGTATTCACAGTTATTGTGCTGACCTTTATCTTTAAATATGAATCAAACAAAAAAAGAAATCGCCCCAGGCTAACTGGCCGGGGCGGTGACTTTGAAAGCTAGATCTTCTACCGCTTATTGCGAAGTGCTGATTTAGATAAGAAGAAGGCAAAGACTAAGGCCACCACAATTAGTGCGTTTAGCCCCATCTCATAAATCGAGCGATCAAAGGCTTCATCACTCTTTCCTGATTCAAGAGTTAAGGATGCACCCACGGTGAGAATATGTCGCACCGCTGCGATCACACCGATAATTAAAAACTTATCTAGTTGGTAAACACCATCAGTAAAGCGGGAAATAACAGTACGTAAGATCTCTAGGATAATTACAATAAATAAGATGTCATTAACACCTTGAATCATGCCATTTGGGAAAAAGGGGGTAGTTTCAAATAACCGCTTAATGCTAAAGAAAAAAGCGCCAACGCCAATGCCCAACAAAGCCAGTGCTAGTACTGCGTGAAATACATCCTCAATCAGATCAACATACTTAATCGGCAAAATAGAGGTTTCAACCTGCTTTTGCTCTGGCATTGTGTCTTTTTTCATATCTGTATTTTAATCTGCACTCCTATATTCCACTGGCTAACTCACCGAGTCTTGAAAGATTAATTACACTTATCTGATGAATCACCTCTCCAAGCCAGCCCTTACCACCCAGCTTTTATTGGGAGCACTGCTGCTTACAAGTTGCAGCAGCCCATCACCATTTGAGTCCTTATCTGCTGGTGGTTGTAGTGATACGCAGCAGGTGGCGGTTGAAAAACATATTACCGGGCAGATCAACGCGCTCTCATCCCAAGATTGGCCAAAGGCGTATACCTATGCAGCACAATCATTTCAAAACTCAATTCAATTAGAGCAATTCACCGCCATCATTGCAGCTCAATACCAAATGTTAATTGATAATCAAGGCTTTACCTTTAAAAATTGTAAGATCACATCATCAGGTGTTAGCCAAGAGGTTGAGGTAATTGATCCCCGTGGTGATTACTTACTGTTATATCGACTAGAGGTTGAGCAGTTGCAGTTAGGGATAGTGGCAGCCTCAGTTATTGAGGCGAGTGAGGGTTTAAAGACCTAACCAGGAAGTGATTGGGTAATGAAGTTATTTTTAATGGTTACTGTCACTCGATCCAATCGATAATCCTTAGTTAAGGCAAATTGCTGATCATCTTCGGCGCCAATTCTAAATTGCCAATTTAATTTAGCTGCGCACTCTGCTGCCGCACTCTTACTCATCCCTACCAAGGTGGCAGCTTCACCAACACTGATATCACCACCTGCTTCGCTGATAGGACAAGTTGCTGCGGCTAACACCACTCCTCTGATCTCTTTTTGTCCAGTAGCCACAGTTATCTTTGCCGCAGCCTTGGATTTGATACTTACCTGATAAATACCATCCTCTGCAGTATCGGTGAATCTGCCCAGAAAGAAGTAGCTAGTTCTACTGTAAGGCTCAAAAAAAGTTGTGCGCTCATTTAATTTCACCACTACCTGCTTACCTGATGGATAAGTAATTGTGGCGATGGGTAATTTACTCATTGCATATTTATTCTCAGGTGCTTTATCAATAATTAAATACTCAAAATTAAGTAGTTCAGATGCTTTTAATGCCAGACGGAAGCTACGAGTTTGATTTGCTTTTGTGAAATTTGCCCGCAAGGCAAAAGAAACTGTGCCATCTACCAAAATTGGACCTTGATCAGCAGTGATATTTTTTATTCCCAGATCCACCGGCTGATGGGCATGAACTGTTTGTGGTTGGATTAATACAGCAGCAATAACTAAAACTGTAATTACGCTCTTTGTTCCCGGCTTCACCCAAGGATTTAACCATAGATTTCTTAAAAACAGGTGTGAGTAAATTAGATATTTACTCTAGGATTTGGCCATGTCAGTAATCTGTCGAGATTAATCGATGATAGAGGTAGTAAGTGCCCATGCCGAAGGTGAGGTAGGGGATGTAATTATTAGCGGGGTCAAACCAATACCTGGAAGCACAATTTGGGAGCAATCTAGATACATCGCTTCCGATCAATCTTTACGAAAATTTGTCTTAAATGAACCACGGGGTGGTGTTTTTAGACATGTGAATTTATTAGTTAAACCAACAGATCCAAAAGCTGATGTGGCATTCATAATTATGGAGCCAGAGGATACTCCCCCAATGTCAGGATCTAACTCAATCTGTGTGGCAACGGTGGTACTTGAAACTGGAATTGTAAAAATGATTGAGCCGGTAACAAATTTAATTATGCAAGCACCCGGTGGCTTGGTCTATGTAACGGCAAGGTGTGAAGGTGGCAAGGTAACTCAGGTTAAGGTAAAAAATGTTGCCTCCTTTGCTGGTCCGCTCAATCAAACTCTTGAGGTGCAAGGTGTTGGCACATTAAAGGTAGATACAGCATTTGGTGGCGATAGCTTTGTAATCGTAGATGCAAATGTACTTGGTTTTGAGATCAAACCAGATGAGGCAGCAGATCTTGCAAAGATCGGTATGAAAATTACAGCCAGTGCTAATGAACAATTACAGTTTGTGCATCCAACAAATCCTGATTGGCAACACTTCTCCTTTACTCAGATTGCAAAGCCAATTTTTTATGAAAACGGGATTGCGATAAGTAAAAATGCGGTGGCAATTCAACCTGGCAAGATTGATCGATCCCCAACTGGCACAGGCTGCTCTGCCCGTCTTGCTGTTCTTCACGAAAAAAGTGAGCTTAAAGTTGGAGATGAGATGATTGGTAGATCCATTATCAACTCTCAGTTTTTTTGCAAGATTGAAGAAGAGGTTTTAATTGGTGATAAAAAAGGAATTATCCCTTCAGTTGCAGGACAGGCTTGGATTACTGGAAAACATATTCACACCTTAGACCCAACCGATCCTTGGCCACTTGGCTATAAATTAAGTGACACTTGGCCAAATAAGTTATAACTTACCAATTGATTAATACTTAGATACTGTATGCATATGAGTTATCAGGTTGAGCGAATTCGAAAAGATTTCCCATCTTTAAACACCGGCCTTGCCTACTTTGATGGCCCTGGTGGCACCCAAACACCTAAAGTTGTTGGGGATGCGATTGCTAAAGCGATTACCGAGCCATTATCTAATCAAGGAAGGACCACTGCCTCTGAACAAAACGCGGACGATTTCGTTACTGAATATCGAAATGCTGTTGCTGATTTATTAAATTGTGATCCTAAGGGTGTGGTCTATGGCAGAAGTTGGACCCAATTAACCTATGACTTCTCAAGAACCTTAGCTAAGAGTTGGGGTAAAGGGGATGAAATAATCATCTCGCAATTAGATCATGATTCAAATATCAGGCCGTGGGTGCAGGCAGCAGAGACGAAGGGTGTCACCGTTAAGTGGGCGAAGGTGAATACCCAAACATCAGAGCTTGATACATCATCCGTTACCGATCTTTTAACAGCTAAAACAAAGTTTGTGGCGGTCACAGGGGCCTCAAACACACTTGGCACTAAGCCTGATATCAAGGCAATTGGCAAAGCGGTTAAAGCAAATGGGTCAATGTTTTTAGTAGATGGTGTTCACCTAACACCACATGCGTTAATAGATTTTAAAAATATACCGGTAGATTTCTTTGGATTTTCCTCCTACAAAATTCTAGGTCCACATTGCGCATCTTTTGTAGCAGATCCTTCCCTGCTGGAAACATTAAGTAATGACAAGCTACTGCCCTCCACCATGGTGGTTCCGGCTCGGTTTGAGTTTGGCACCTTGCCATATGAGTTAATGGCAGGAGTCAGCGCAGCAATAGATTATGTCGCAGCACTTGATGATCAAGCAGCTGGCACAAGACGTGAGCGATTGGTGAAATCACTAACCGCACTTGAAGAGTATGAGCAATCACTCTTTAATTATATGCTCAATGGTTTAGCAAACTTGCCTGCTATTACAATCTACTCAAAGGCAAAGCATCACACCCCAACCGCCTACTTTAATTTTAAAGATGTTATTGCAGCTGATCTATATAAATTTATGGCCACTAAAAAGGTAAATCTGCCTGCTGCTAATTTTTATGCTCTAGAGGTATCACGTGCCTTGGGCTTAGGTGATACTGGGGCGCTGCGAGCAGGGCTTGCTCCTT
>SXRC01000022.1 GCA_005793655.1 Actinomycetota bacterium | reverse complement strand
CAAATAAGGCAGGCAAGCTTGTGAGGTCAAGAAGGTTCCTCTGGTATTTACCCCCATCATTAAATCAAATCTTTTAGCTGGAGTATTTTCAGTATTTGTTAAATTAATCGCTGATGCGTTATTGATCAAAATATCAATTCCGCCAAATGCTTTGGCCGCTTGTTCCACCGCTGCTGTGATTTGATTTTCATCTCGGATATCACATGCAATAGCCAACGCTTTGCCCCCAGCGGCTTCAATATCTTTTGCGGCAGTAAAAATAGTGCCAGGCAATTTTGGATGTGGCTCGGTAGTTTTAGCGGCGATAGCAATTGATGCACCATCTTTAGCCGCACGCAGTGCGATAGCAAGTCCAATACCGCGTGAGCCACCAGTTACAAAAATTCGTTTGCCGGCTAATGTCATTACTTGACCTTACTTTTCTTAGCTAAGAAATTCATAAAGGCTTGCTGCGCCTCATCAGATTGCGCTGCCATTCTAAATAATTCACCTTCAGCACGCATCACCTGATTTAGCGCTTCATGTGAGCCACTTTTTAGCAACGCCTTGGTATTTATAACCGCCTCAGGTGGTTGTTCGGCAATCTCATTGGCAAAAGCCATCGCAGCATCAAATTCATCTGTGCTAATTTTGTTGATTAATCCCATCGCCAGCGCCTCATCTGCAGAAAATGTTCGACCGGTTAGGAATATTTCTGCCGCCTTGGCATGTCCTACCAATCTGGGAAATAGGTAACTAGAGCCACCCTCTGCCACCAAGCCCAGTGAGACAAAGGGCATGGAGAACTTAGTATCTGGATTTGCTGTTACTAAATCGCAGTGCATCAGCATGGTGGTGCCAATACCAACTGCTCGTCCTTTGACCGCAGCGATTAATGGCTTAGGAAAATTATGGATAGCAAATAGAAAGTTAAATACTGGTGATCCCTCACCCATTGCCGAGTCATTTGCAAAATCATTTATGTCATTGCCAGCGGTGAATGAGTCTCCGTTGGAGTTGATCACAACTACCCTGATTGCAAAATCTGCTGCTGCCTCATTGATTTTTGTAGCCAAAGTTTGATACATCTCCTGTGTAATTGCATTTTTCTTCTCTGGCCTATTTAAGGTGAGTGCTAGCACTGGGCCAATTTGTTCTGTTTTTATAAAACTCATGGTGTAATAATACTCAAGATAAATGAGTAATAAATCAAAATTTACTTGAATATAGGGCTAGATTGAGGGCATAAGAATGGAGATGCACATGCAAGTAAATCTGATTGTGCGCCCACTGACACCATTTGAGCAATTAGTTTGTGAGCACTTATGTGATGGCCTAACAAATGCTGCAATCGCCCAGGCAACTACTCATACCGAGAAGGTGATCGAAAATACCGTCTCTCGGGTGGCTCAAGCTTTTACCTTGCGGTCAAATACAGAGATTAATTTGAGGGTCTTGCTAGCACTTGCCTATCGAACCCATTTTGGTGATCTTGCTTTTGATAAATTAAATATTGCCTGCAAACATTTGCAGACCCTTCCTGATGGCAGCAGACACTGTTTGCAGCACTGTAATTAAGTAGTTCTAAACTCCTTAAAAGTAAATCTTAGAAGTTCAAACAAACTTCACCCTCTTAGCCTTTTTTATCGTTCAATACTGCCTTCGATAAATTGCTCAACTTTGGCAAATGCCTGTTCATCGGTGTACTGCTCTGGTGGTGATTTCATAAAGTAACTAGATGGTGAAAGAAGTGGTCCACCAATCTTGCGATCTAAGGCAATCTTGGCGCAACGAAGCGCATCGATGATTACCCCAGCTGAGTTTGGTGAATCCCAAACCTCAAGCTTGTACTCCAGATTTAATGGCACATCGCCAAAGGCTCTTCCTTCAAGGCGAACATAAGCCCACTTGCGATCATCAAGCCATGGAATGTAATCAGATGGGCCAATGTGTACATTTTTCGCACCCAGGTCATAATCTAATTGTGAGGTCACTGATTGGGTCTTAGAAATCTTCTTAGATTCCAATCGATCACGCTCTAGCATGTTTTTAAAATCCATATTTCCACCCACATTTAATTGGTAGGTGCGATCTAAGTGAACACCACGATCTTGAAATAGCTTGGCCATAATTCGGTGCGTGATGGTTGCGCCAACCTGGGATTTAATATCATCGCCAACAATTGGCACTCCAGCTTTTTTAAACTTATCAGCCCACACTGGATCAGATGCGACAAAGACAGGAAGGGCGTTAACGAAGGCACAGCCAGCATCAATTGCGCATTGGGCATAAAACTTTGCTGCCTCCTCTGAACCGACTGGCAGATAGCAGATAAGAACATCGACCTTGGCTGATTTCAACTCTGCCACCACATCAACTGCGGCTGTATCTGACTCTTTAATCGTCTCTTTGTAATAACGACCCAAACCATCAAGGGTTTTTCCGCGCTTTACCGTAACTCCAGTTTTGGCAACTGTGGCAAATTTGATGGTGTTGTTTTCACTCGCCCAAATTGCATCGGCGAGATCTATGCCCACTTTTTTAGCATCAACATCTAGAGCTAAGACAAAGTTAATATTTTTTATGTGATAGCCACCAAGGACTGGGTGCATCAAACCAGGAATCTGACTATCGTTGGTTGCATCTTTGTAATAGGTAATTCCTTGTACCAATGAGTTAGCGCAGTTTCCAACCCCCACAATGGCAACTCGAATCTGACCTTTATCTTCTATGCTCACGAACTCTTCCTCTCACTTTTTATCATTTTTTCAAGCCAGGTGATCTCTCGCTCAGCTGACTCCAATGAGTGACGACGCCACTCAACTAAATAGGTATCAATACCCTCAGGAATTTTTGCTAAATCTTTTCTAACAATCTCCGCCTTCTCTACCAACTTACGATGGCGGCCCTCCAGAATTTTTACTCGATTATTTCTTGGAGTTGGTCCAAAAAATGCGAACCTAACCTCAAACCCCTCATCTTCAAAGGTATCGGGGCTAACACTTTGCATTAATGAATCTAATTTTTCACGCCCTGCTTTGGTCAATTCATAAACAATTCGTGACCTGCGAGATAATCCGCCACCACTGGTAAATGTCTCTTCAATTAACTTTGCCAACAACATTTTGCGTAGTTGTGGGTAGAGGACAGAAAAACTCAAAGCTCTAAATGGTCCGTAGATCATCGCCATTCGCTTACGCAACTCATACCCATGTAGGGGCCCCTGGGAGAGCAGGCCAAGGAGTGCGAACTCTAAGGACTCAGAACGCGAGCGCACAGGTTTCCTATCTACTAGATATATCGAATCGATACTATCGAGTATCTAAGCCGAAAAGCTTAATATCTGCAACCCATACAATCAGGGCGTGTTTATCTCCGAAGCGATCCCCAGCAGGTTCTGGGAGTTCCTGATAGCCACAATTCTGATCATTTTGGCCCCAGGCCCATCAGTGCTTTTCACCATCGCCAGGGCAATCTCCTGGGGCAGAATCGCAGCTATCGCCACCGTAATTGGCAACGCCTTCGGCATGTTTCTAGTCTCAGTTTTAGTGGCGGTGGGGTTGGGTCCGGTAATTCAGAACTCCACAGTTTTATATCACGGAATTCAATGGGCTGGTGGTGGCTATCTAATCTATCTGGGGTATGTGGCAATCAAGGGCAGTGCAATTGATGCCCAGGGGATGCAATCTGCTGAAGGTTTAAAACCTAATTTTTTCACATCAGTTAAAAATGGTTTTTGGGTAGGGGTATTAAATCCAAAATCAATCGTCTTTTTCGCAGCGATCTTGCCGCAGTTTGTTGATCAAGGTAAAAACAATCTCACCGCGCAACTGCTTTTTTTAGGTTCAATCTTCGCTCTTGTCGCACTGATCTCAGATGGTACTTACGGTATTTTAGCGGACACCATCCGTGCCTGGCTTGCCGGAGATATGCGCAGGCTGATCTTTATGCGTCGCTTTGGTGGTGTGGTGATGATCGCTCTAGGCATCTTCACCATCGCCTCAGCGGTAATACTTGGCTAACTGCTTAAATTTCTCGTGGCGATATCACTTTATGTCAGTTGCTAGGGGCAGACTTATCATCAACAAAACCAATTTAGGGCACAGAAGGCTGTGCGACGAGAAACGAGTTGAATAATGGCATCATCTAATGCAGTTGGCAGTGCACGTGAATTTATTTCACCATCAGATTTAACATTTTCTTGGGGCGGATGTCATCGCTGCCTCTGGCTTAATTACAACCATGGTCTGCGCACACCCGGCTTTATGCCGTTAGTGGGTGATTTAGCAAATATGCAAGAGAATTACTTTGCCTCCAAAACCACTGCAGATATCGCACCAGTTTTGCCAGCTGGCAAAGTAGCCTCCTTGGGTGGTTGGGTTAAATCTGCTCTGATTCCAGTTAATGGCAGCAACTCTAAATTTGCAATCCGTGGTAAGTATGATCTTTTGATTGAATTTGCAGATGGAACTTACGGAGTGATTGATTGTAAGTTTCAGGCAAAGGATTCAGATAAAACTGATCTTTATCAGCCCCAACTTGAGGCGTATGCATTTGCGCTAGAAAATCCAGCAACTGGTGAGCCAAAATCAGTTTCATTGATCGGTTTATTAGTCTGGTCCTTGTTAGAACCAGCTGGTGATGTCAACAAAGGATTTGGTTTAAAGCTAAAACATAGTTGGCGGCCAATTACTCGAAACCCAGCGGCGCTTTCAACT
>SXRC01000120.1 GCA_005793655.1 Actinomycetota bacterium | reverse complement strand
TGGTGGTAGCAAAGGTTTGCTACTAGGTATTCTCACATTACTTGGCGCCATGATTACAGCTTTCTACATGACAAGAGTTGTGCTACTCACCTTTTTTGGCAATGAGCGGTGGGGTCATAAGGATGAGCCTGCGGAAAGCCCAGCGCTTATGTTGATTCCAATTGGCCTGCTCTCAGTTGGATCAGTTGTATCTGGATTTTTCTTAGCACGCGGTGAAGCACTAGTGCATTGGTTAGAGCCGGTGGTAAATCCTCTTAAGGAACATCACTCAGAGGAGTTCTTGTCACCAATTATTGTTTCTCTACTGACAATAACCGCAGTAATAATTGGTATATCAATAGCAGTTAATAAATATCGTAGTGCGCAAGCAGATTTAGCGCCAGAAAAGGTTTCCATACTCACCACTGCAGCAAGAAAAGATCTCTACCAAGATAGCCTTAATGAAGCAGCATTTATGCGCCCTGGTCAATCATTGGTAGGAAGATTGCTAAAGATTGATTATCTAGTTATTGATGGTTTAGTAAGAGCAGTAGGAACTGTTTCATTAACAGCTGCTAATAAACTTAGAACTCTGCAAACTGGTTACGTCAGAAGTTACGCACTTATGATGGTAATCGGAGCTCTCGCCCTGATAGCGGTAATTTGGTCGGTGAGTGCATGAGTTTATTGACAGTAATAGGAGTATTGCCATTAATTGGTGCGATAATTTTGGCGGTTGTACCGAGTAAAAGTAGTGAATTAATTAAAAGGTTTGCACTTGGAGTAACGCTAATTGTTGCTGTGCTTTCAATCTTACTTGCTATAGGTTTTAATAAAGCTGATACCAAAATGCAGTATGTGCAGAGTAACTCTTGGATCTCATCATTTAATATTAATTATGCAGTGGGCATAGATGGAATCTCATTGGTTTTAATCTTGTTAGCCACAATTTTACTACCCATAGTTGTACTTGCCATCTGGAATGAATCAGATGCTGGCCGTTGGGGAGTAAAAAGTTTTTATGTATTAATTCTTGCCCTAGAAACACTGATGATTGGTGTTTTTGCTGCAACAGATTTGTTTTTGTTTTATGTTTTCTTTGAAGCCATGTTGATTCCTATTTACTTCCTAATCGGTGGCTACGGGAGCGGCAATCGATCTGCAGCAGCAATCAAGTTCCTTCTCTATAGCTTATTTGGTGGATTATTGATGCTGGCTTCAATAATTGGTATTTATGTTATTTCTGGAAATCAAATTGGTGCAACCTTTGATTTAGCCCAACTTACAACATTAGAAATTGATAATCAAACTGAAAACTTCCTTTTCCTTGGCTTTTTCATTGCCTTTGCAATCAAAGCACCATTGTGGCCATTTCATACTTGGTTACCCGATGCTGCAAAATCTGCCACCCCAGGAACCTCAGTTTTACTCCTTGGAGTTTTAGACAAGGTTGGTACCTATGGAATGATTCGGTTTTGTATTGAATTATTTCCAGATGCCAGTAAAACATTTACTCCTGTAATAATTACCCTGGCTGTTATATCGATAATTTATGGCGCATTTATGGCAATTGGCCAGTCAGATATAAAGGGTTTAATTGCCTTCACATCCATCTCTCACTTCGGATTCATCACAATGGGTATTTTTGCCATGACATCACAAGGAATGTCTGGTGCAAATCTTTATATGGTTAATCATGGCTTTTCAACTGCAGCACTCTTTTTAATTGCCGGCTGGATGATGACAAGACGAGGCTCTTCAACAATTTCTGATTTTGGTGGCTTACAAAGAGTCACTCCAGTTATGGCCTGGACATTTTTTATTGCTGGACTCTCTGGCTTAGCTCTACCTGGATTATCTAGCTTTGTTAGTGAGTTTTTAGTTCTTGTTGGCACATACACTCGGTATCCAGTGGCTGCAGTCATTGGCACCTTAGGAATTGTGCTTGCGGCTTTATATATCTTGATTCCCGTTCAAAAGGTGCTGCATGGCCCAACCACACCAGGAAATGAAAATCTTAAGGATTTAAATATCAGAGAAAAAATTGCTATCGCACCAGTTATTTTAGTAATTGTAATAATGGGCTTTTACCCAAAACCAGTTTTAGATCTAATAAACCCGACATCGGCCCAAGTAGTTACCAATGCTGGCTTTACTGATCCAATTGCGCAGGTGAGCAAATAATGTTAACTGCGCCATCACTTTCCTACTCATTGCTTGCAGCTATGTTGATCGTTTTTGGTGGCGCAGTTGCTGGGGTACTAGTTGAGGCTTTTTTAGCAAAAACTCACAGAGCAGCGGTTCAATTGACAATAAGTGTTGGCGCATTGCTGCTAGCACTGCAACAACTTTGGCGAATAAGAGATCTAAGCTCTACCACCGCAGCAGTTAACTCGGTAGCTATTGATAAAGCTGGTATTTTCTTGCAAGCGACAGTGGTCTTACTTGCACTTGTTGCGGTATTACTAATTGCAGATCAAGATAACTTTGTTCCTCAAGCATCTGCGGTGCCAGGATCAAGTGAAGAGATCAACGCACTGCAACAAAAGAGCCAGCAAACTGAGATCTTCCCACTGTTCTTGTTTGCAGTAGGTGGCATGATGCTATTTCCAGTTGCCACTGATTTAATTACATTATTTGTAGCACTCGAAGTTTTGTCACTCCCACTTTACTTATTGGCTGGATTAAGCCGGCGCAAGCGCTTACTTTCACAAGAAGCAGCCCTTAAATACTTCTTATTAGGTGCGTATGCGTCAGCGTTTTTCTTATTTGGTGCAGCTTTTCTCTATGGATATGCCGGAACTATTTCACTATCTGGTATCAGCGCAGCATTTGGTACTGCCAATGAGGTATTTTTGCTGATTGGAATTGTTTTCATCTCAGTTGGCTTACTATTTAAAATCAGCGCTGTTCCATTTCACTCCTGGACCCCAGATGTTTATCAAGGTGCACCAACACCAATTACTGCATTTATGGCCGCTTGCACCAAGGTGGCAGCCTTTGGTGCGATATTAAGAATCTTCTATGTTGGATTTGCGCAGTCACAAACCCTTTGGCAACCAATAATTACTGTCACTGCAATCTTGACCATGATATTTGGCTCAATTGTTGCAATCACACAGCGTGACATCAAACGAATGCTTGCCTACTCATCTATTGCTCACGCCGGATTTTTACTTTCAGGAGTTGTGGCATTAAATAAGGATGGCCTAGCCGCTTCACTCTTTTATCTATTTGCATATGGTTTCACCACGCTCGCAGCCTTTGGCATCATCGGATTAGTCAAGGACTCAGCTGGTGAGGTCACTGATCTAAATCGCTGGATTGGTTTAGGGAAAAAGTCACCGTTGGTAGCAGGGGTATTCGCCTTCTTGCTTCTTAGTTTTGCTGGAATTCCACTCACCTCTGGCTTTATTGCAAAGTTTGCTATTTTTTCAGCAGCGTATAAATCTGGAAATATCGCACTGGTAGTAGTTGGCGTATTAGCAAGTGCTATTGCAGCGTTCTTCTATATCCGAGTAATTATTATGATTTTCTTTACCGATCCAATAAATGATTCTGTGTCGGTTATTATCCCATCAGTTAAGAGCAGGATCTCTATCACCATAGCCACACTGATTTCAATCATTTTAGGTTTAGCACCATCACTGCTTCTTAATGGCGCAGATAACTTTGCTAACTTTTTAAGATAAATGAATAAGATCGGAATTCCTAATTTAGATCCATCCCTTGAGGCCTCTTTGATTGCTGATATGAAAAAAGTTGAGGAGTTAATGCGCGAGCACATCAAAGGGGATTATCCATTAGTGGTTGAAACTTCAAGGCACTTAGTTGAAGCAGGAGGCAAACGACTTAGGCCACTTCTAACCTTACTAGCTGCGCAATTTGGTGATCCAACAAATTATGACATTATTAAAGCAGCTGTTTGTTGTGAACTTACCCATCTTGCAACTTTATATCACGATGATGTGATGGATGATGCGGTTTTAAGACGGGGAGTAATCAGTGCCAATAAGAAATGGAACAACGCAGTTGCTATTTTGACTGGTGATTACCTTTTCTCCAAGGTCTCAGATATGTTGGCAGATATCGGACCAGATGCAGTGAAGCTGCAAGCAAAAACATTTGAGCGCTTAGTAATTGGTCAAATTAAAGAGACGCAGGGCAAAAGTGATGGACTCTCACAAATAGATCACTATATGAAGGTGGTAGCGGATAAAACTGGCTCACTTATTGCAACAAGTGCCAGATTTGGTGCCTTGTTATCGGGTGCGTCACCGCAAGTTGTTGAGTGCTTAACTAAGTTTGGTGAAAAAGTTGGAATCGCATTTCAAGTTGCTGATGATCTACTAGATGTTGCAAGTGATGAGACAGCATCTGGTAAAACACCAGGAACTGATTTAAAGGAGGGCATTCCCACTTTAGTTACCTTATCTGTGATTGCAGAGAATGATCCTGCTGATAAGGAATTAATTAGTAGATTAACTAAACCAATTAGTGATGAGGATCTATCTCAGGTTATCCAAGAGCTTCGCACTCATAAGGTGATGGAAAAGGTGAAGGCATATTTAGGGAAAATTGCTACCGAAGCAAACGATGTACTTATTGATCTACCAGAATGCACCGCTAAAGATGCGCTTAAAAATCTAACCTTTGCTTTGGTTAGTCGCTCTACCTGATTTATACATATTAATACCTAATACGATAAGTGCGACCCAAATAAATATAAACCCCAATATCTTTGTAAATGTCAATGGCTCGTCAAAGAGAACAAAGCCGACTAGGAACATGATTGTTGGGTTTATATAGCCAAGTAATCCAGTAATCGTCAACGGCAGGCTAGTAGCAGCGGAGTTAAACATAAGTAGTGGTATTACTGTTAATAAGCCAGCGGACATAAGAGATAGTGAGAACCAAAGATCTGTACCAAATTGGGCTTTGTCATTGCTCATTAGGTAGAACATATAAGTCAAACTTGGAATGAGTGCAAACAACATTTCAATTGATAAGGTTTGCAAGGAGTTGGCATCAAGCTGTTTTTTAACCAATGCATAACAACCCCAACTAAAAGCTAGACCAAAGGCAACAAGAGGAATTTGGCCGAAGGCTACAGTTAGCACGCCAACACCAATACCAGCAAAGGTAAGTGAGAACTTTTGTGCCTCATTCAACCTCTCCTTCAATATTAAAACTCCAAAACAAACTACGACAAGTGGGGTCATGTAATAACCAAGTGATGCCTCAACTACTCGATCTACTGAAACCGCCCAGATATAAATTCCCCAGTTTAAAGTCAGCAAGAATGAGGATAAGGCCAGAGTAATGAAGGTTTTGATATTTGTAATTAATTTAAAGGCAGCTCGTAATTGTTTTTGAAAGGTTAGAAAGAGTAGACATACCACCAATGACCAGACCCCACGGTTGGCTAATATTTCAAAAGCAGATGCGCGCTCAAGCCACCGCCAATAAACTGGCAGCAAACCCCAAATTACATAAGCACTAACACCATAGAAAATCCCTAAACCATTTAGCTTCAAATTATCCTTAAATTATTTATCGGTAGTTGGTAAATTGAACTGCAAACTCCCAAGTTTCCTTCTTGACCTGGGCAATGGCAGTTTGTAAATCATCACGACTCTTGCTTGAAACCCGAAGTTCATCACCTTGGATCTGAGTCTTTAAAGACTTAGCTCCTTTTTCTTTTAAGAACTTGGCAATCTTTTTTGCATTCTCAGTTGAGATACCCTCTTTAAACTCACAATTGATTCGATAAGTTTTACCACTTAACGCTGGCTCACTGGCATCAAGGTGTTTTAACGAAACATTCCGTTTGATTAATTTATCCTTCAATACATCCAACGCCGCTTTCACCCGCTCTTCAGTGCCTGATTCTAGTAAGACCTTTAAGCCAGTTTTTTCTATCTTGGTGTCGGTGTTCTTAAAGTCATACCGGGTTGCGATCTCACGATCACATTGATTGAAGGCGTTATCCAACTCCATTTGATCAATTTTTGAGACTATGTCAAAACTACTATCGGCCATGTCTATACTTTACTAGTTAAATTGATTAGATTTTTCCGAGTAATACAAAAATGAATTGGAGCGGTAGTGAGCCAGGTGAAGGTGAAGCGACGCATACCAAGTCCGAAAGATCTTGCTCAATTATTAAAATTTCGAAAAGTAATTTGGAGTCCTCGTAAGCGCCGGCTCACCAGAGCGCTCACCATTAATGATTTAAGAGATATTGCAAAACGTCGTACCCCTCAAGCACCATTTGATTACACAGATGGTGGTGCTGATACTGAAACCAGTTTGCTCAGGGCTAGAGAAGGTTATGAAAAATTAGAGTTTCAACCCAAGATATTACGTAATGTTAAAGATGTTGACCTTTCAGTTAACATGCTTGGCAAAAAGATGAGTATGCCAATTGGAATAGCACCAACTGGTTTTACCAGAATGATGCAGACTGAGGGTGAATATGCAGGTGCATGTGCTGCTTATGATGCAGGTATACCTTTCACACTTTCAACAATGGGAACTAGGTCAATTGAAGATGTAGCAAAGGCTGCACCAAATGGTCGTAATTGGTTTCAGCTTTATATGTGGAAAGATCGCGACCGCAGTATGGCTTTGGTTGAGCGGGCAAAGAATGCTGGCTTTGACACATTGGTCTTAACTGTTGATGTGCCAGTTGCTGGCGCCAGATTACGTGATGTGCGAAATGGCATGACTATCCCACCCTCACTTACATCTAAAACAATACTTAACGCAATACCTCGTCCCGCTTGGTGGATAAACTTTCTAACCACCGATCCGCTTAAATTTGCATCCTTAGATTCTTGGAATGGCACCGTGGCAGAGCTTCTTGATTCAATGTTTGATCCAACCATTACTTATGAGGATCTAAAGTGGATTAGAGACCAATGGCAGGGAAGTTTGGTAGTAAAAGGAATTCAAAATGTTGATGACGCGTTGATGTCTATTGCATCTGGTGCAGATGCAATAATTCTTTCAAATCATGGTGGCCGGCAGTTAGATAGAGCCCCAGTGCCACTTCACCTATTGCCAGAGGTCGTAAAAGCTGTGGGCAACAAGGCAGAGGTTCATATCGATACTGGAATTATGCATGGCGCAGATGTGGTGGCAGCACTTGCTGCTGGCGCAAAATTCACCTGGATTGGCAGGGCTTATCTTTATGGCTTAATGGCAGGTGGCAAACCTGGTGTTGACAGAGCTTTGGATATTTTAAAAACACAAATCTCTCGCACTATGAAATTACTTGGCGCAAGAACAATTGCAGAATTAAACCCAGATCATGTTCGATTTATTGCACGGTATAGCGATAAATAATTGCCCTTTTGGCATTACAACTGCCTAGGCTTTAGACTTCACTGACGCTTAACAATCTTGGCGGGTTGCCCGAGCGGCCAATGGGAGGGGACTGTAAATCCCCCGGCTTATGCCTTCGTAGGTTCAAATCCTTCACCCGCCACCAGTTAGCTTATCTATATGCCAAGCATTCAACGTTCAAAAAGGTGATGCCCTCTATCTGGAAGAGAGCAATCGGGTTTGTATTTGGTAGCACTAAATTAATAAAGTTGATTTTCTTTTAGGAAAGTAATTATTGTGCTTGAGTCAGCTTAGTAGTATGATTTTTTAAAATGGAGTTAGGGAGGCAAGCAGATTGGTTGTTACTGCAATTTATACAGCAAAACCGGGTAACGAAGAAGCGCTTCGCAAAATCATTTACGCAACTGCTAGAGAATCCTGGAAAGAACCAGGAATAAGCAAATACTCAGTGAATGAAGTTCCAGATCAAGCCGGAAGATTTCTTCTAGTTGCGGTATTTGATTCCAGAGAAGCCTTTAATTCGCACTTAAATACTAACCACGTGAAGGAAATAGTTGCAGCACTTGATGGGTTGACGGATGGCAAATCACAAGTTTTCGAAGGTAATCCGATTCTCACTAGCGAACACACTAAGTCTCTACTCTAAGGATTTAGTAATGAATAAAAAGAGGCTGCTCTCTGCGGAACGGTTAAATATTATTCTAGAAAGGGTTTCTGCTAAGACCGCCGTAGACTATGAAAGTTTAGCTATAGAATTAAACGTTTCAAAAATGACTGTTCGCCGAGATGTTCAAAATTTAGTAAGACAGGGTTATATAAAGGTTACTAGAGGCGGTGCATCCGTAAAAATAATTAATCGGGATATTCTCTTACACCCAAGATCGATGGATCAAAGTATTGCGAAGTCAAAAATTGGCCAATTTGCTGCTTCATTAATCGAAGATGGTGAGACAATATTTTTAGGTCCGGGCTCTACCACCGCAGTTTTTGCCCAGTTCCTACCGAATAATTTAAACCTAAATGTTATTACAGCCTCCCTGCCCCATGCATCCATTTTGGTTTCGAGGGGAATAAAGGTAATTAGCATTGGTGGGATTATTGGCACACTTGACATGGCTGCTTCGGGGATCATCGCCCTTGAAACCATCGAGCGCTTTTTTGCCACTCGAACAGTGATAGGTACTGGTGGGCTATCTAAAAAAATTGGCTTAAGCGAGCGCGATCAAGAGATCGCGGATTTAAATCGTGCGATGGTTGAGCGCTGTGAATCGCTTATGGTTTTGCTGGATTCATCCAAGATAAACCTCTCCTCTCCATTTCAAGTATGTGGTGCCGAGGCTGTTGATGAATTTATTACCACTACAGAGGGTCGTGCCTTGATTGCACAAATTGTTGGCTCGGAAGCGGAAATTTTATCCCCCTAAATTAACATTTCTTAACATTTTTATGTTATGTTTTGTTTATTAGCGGGTTTCTAGGAGTTCAATGAATTCGGGTTCGGTTGCAAGTGAGATCAGATTATTAGCTGCTGAGTGGACAATAAGAGCAAACGGTGGCTACTTAGCACAGGCCTGTGGTTCTGCCGAAATATTTGCCACCTTATATTGCGACGTTCTTGATTTATCCCCCAGTACTGCTCCGCTGATTCCACCCAAATTCGAATCAGTTCCAAATAGTTTCCGAAACGAGATCCGGGGGGAGTCCTGGCTCGGTGAAGGTCCAGATCTTTTCGTCTTATCACCCGCTCATTACGGAACTACTCAATATTGCGCTTTAGTTGCAATCGGGAGGCTTGATAAAAAAGCCTTAACTAGTGAAAGCGGCGATGGCGGATTACTTGAGTTAATTGCGGCAGAGCATTCTCCAGGAATAGTGGTCTCTAGTGGTTCTCTAGCAACAGCTTTAGGAGTCAGTGTTGGTCGCGCCATGGCTAGAAAAATAAAAAATATTCCTGGAAACATCTGGGTCTTTTTGAGTGATGGCGAGTTGCAAGAAGGTGCCACTTGGGAATCATTACAACTTGCCAGTTCTCAAAGGTTAAAAAATATAAATATCATAGTTGATGTAAATGGCATGCAAGTAGATGGTCGAATGGCGCAACTTATGCCGATTGAACCGATCGTAGACAAATTCGAAGCTTTCGGATGGAACGCAATTGAAATAGATGGAAATAATCTAGAAGCAATTAGAATTGCATGTTTAGCGGCTAAAAACTCAAATTTGCCAACAGCAATTATTTGCAGAACAAAACCGTGGTTAGGATTTTCATTTCTAAAAAACCGCTGGGATAATAACAAATTACATTTTATTCGCTTAACAGAAGATGAACGCCAAGACTTGATTTCCGAAATAAAATCCTTATGAATAAAATAATTGTTAAACCATTTGCGTCCGCATTAGTAAAGCACGGAACGGTACATAAGAATGTCGTGGTAGTTACCAATGATCTAACTGCTAGTTGTGAAGCAGATGAATTTGCAAGCACATTTCCGGATAGATTTATTTCCGCAGGAATGGCTGAACAAGGTTTAGTTTTGGCTCTATCTGGCCTAGCTAGAGAGGGCCTTATTCCAATCTTTCCAAGCTTTGCGGTTTTCACTACCAGGCGCCCATACGAACAGATAGCGCTAACAATTGCTTACCCCAATCTACCGGTGCGTTTATTTGGTTTTCTGCCTGGGTTAACCACTCCAGGCGGTGTTTCACATCAAGCCATTGACGACATTGGTCTAATGAAACAGTTACCAAATATGACTGTTATTGAAGCAGCTGACGCCACTGATATGGAGACAGTTATTGATGGAGTTTTTGACATGCCTGGTCCGGTATACATGAGAAGTCTTAGGGGAATGGTGCCAAGGTTATTCAAAGAACCATTTGAAGTGGGAAAGTCTAGAGAAATTTTTGCTGGAGATAGAGTGCTAGTACTAGTTACTGGCGCCCTAACTGCAATGGCGATTGAAACAGTTGAAAGCCTGCGCGCGGAATTTAATGACCTTGGATTAATTTGTATAAATACTTTAAAGCCTTTTGGAGACCAGGCACTTTTTGCGGCTATTGCAAAAGCAAAAGTTGTAATCACTCTAGAAAATCATTTGGTCGAAAGCGGATTGGCGAGTGCGACTGCGATGCGACTTGCTAAGTTTCCGGGACCAACTCTAGTTACAATTGGGATTCAAGACACCTTTACTCACGGTGGTAGCTATGAGTATCTACTTAAATATTACGCAATTGATGCCAATCGCCTTAAAAAAGAAATTTTTTATGCATACGGAAAATTTTTAGCTTCAAAAGATGATGACTGGGATCTTTTGGCTAAGAGAATTGAATTAAATGCAAATGTTGCGGAAGGTCTCTAAACCATAATGTTAAAGATAAACCTACTAAATAAAGGAATAAGATGAATAATAAATTCAAAAAGATTTTTAGTACAGACAAACCAATTATTGGCATGGTGCACTTACCTGCTTCACCTGGACAGCCACAAGCGCAACATAGGGTTGACTTAATTCAATTTATTCAATCAGTAAAGCAAGATGTGCTTGCCCTGCAATCAGGTGGAGTTGACGGATTACTCTTCTGCAATGAAAGTGACCTTCCGTACACTACAAAACTAAGTTCAGAAGTATCTGCTTGGGCGGGTTTTTTAATTGGTTCGCTTTATGACTCAATCAAGATGCCATTTGGCATTAACTTACTTTGGGATCCAATTGCCTCAATTGAAACCGCTGCTGCAACCGGCGCGAACTTTGTAAGGGAGGTGATGTGTGGATCGTTTGCAACTGACATGGGCCTTTTATCTCCAGATCCTGCTCTTGCTGCGCAAACACTTACTCGACTAAAGGCGGAACACATTGCCTTATTCACAAATATTGTTCCAGAATTTGCAACTGCTTTGGCAGGTCGTTCGGTAGCTCAACTCGCAACTGCTGCGGAATATTTTGGTTTTGATGCAATTTTAATTTCGGGACCAGTTGCTGGGGTAGCTTTTGACGCAGAGCATTTAAAAGAAGCACAAAAAGTTGTAAAGAACACTCCAATTCTCGCTAATACTGGAGTTAAAATGGAAAACCTAGCTGAAACTCTTGCAATTTCTAATGGAGCAATCGTAGGAAGTAGTCTAAAAATAGACGGAAAAACTTTTAACCCCGTGGATCCGCTGCGTGTAAAAGAATTTATTCTGGAAGCACACCGTATTCGTAATTTGTAATTAAATTACTTTCCGCGAGCAGATTCAAATTTTGCTGGAAAAATTTGAGCCACGT
The DNA here is from genome assembly GCA_005793655.1 of Actinomycetota bacterium. GTDB lineage: Bacteria > Actinomycetota > Actinomycetes > Nanopelagicales > Nanopelagicaceae > Nanopelagicus. The sequence goes on along the minus strand of SXRC01000120.1, from coordinate 13,136 downwards.
TCGTAACTAATTTTGCTAATTCTTCTAGATCAGAAATCTGCGATGTTTCGATTCCAGTATGTGTATAACGAGTTGGCCAAGCTAAATCTATACATGCCACACCGCTTCCTACTAGCTGGACGTATGAAGCATCGGTAAGAGCACCAACGCTAGCATGCCGTTGCAAAGATATTCCCAAACTATTTGCAGCACTTACAATCAAAGAAACCATTTTTGGATGCGGTATTAGACCATTTAAAGTGCCTCTGCCATGAAATGAGTACATTCCCATTACTGGACCTGCCCCTAAGGTCAAACAATTTTTACCATTCATCTCTGGAGTATCGCAAGCAACTGCAATATCTATACTTATTGCCGCGGTCGGCAACAATTGTTGAGCAGCAACCATTGCACCGCGTAAATTAAATTCTTCTTGTACACTTCCTACGATGTAAACATCTACATTGGGCCTTGAATTAAAAAGAGCTTTGGCAACTTCCACTATTACCGCGCAACCTCCACGATCATCCATGCTGGTTGCAGCTACTCTTTTGTTAGCTAATTTTCTAAAAGCCGGTTCATACATAACTGGAGCACCAATATTTACACCCATTTTCAAAACTTCGCTCTGGTTCTTAGCTCCGATATCTATATAAATATTACCTACTGGTTGTACAACATATTTTTTATCATCAGGGGTAAAGTGATGCGGAAATGTCCCAATTACACCATTAATTATTTCTTTATTTTCCGTTTGAATAACAACAGCTTTTCCGGCGAGAATACGTTCCGGTACTCCACCAACTCGTTCCACTGTCAAAAAACCAGCAGCGTTAATACTCTTAACAACCATCCCAATTTGATCCATATGAGCAAAAATCATTAAACTATTTTCTGTTGGCTTCTTAGATTTTATAGTGGCAATTACGTTTCCAAGAGTATCTGTTCTTAATTCATCAGAAAATTCTTTTAAATCTTTAAGTAGCGCATGCATTATTGGTTCTTCAAAACCAGCAAGTGCTGGAATTAAACAATATTTTTCTAGACGCTCATCAATTTTCATGATTCCTTTCTGATTTAGTAGAAACTTGAATGTTCATATTTTATAACAGTCTTTAAGAAATTTCTAGTAGTTCGCCAAATCTCTCCATTACATGATTCATATTTTGATTCTTGCGCGGCTCTGCACTCTGTTGAAGCTTTGGCATCCACTCTGGAACCAACTCACGTAAACTTAAATTCAAGACTGCTGCGGCAGCTTGAACAGCTGCACCAGATCCGGCGGCATCTTCAAATGGAGCGGTATATATCGGCATATCCAGCGCATCAGCTAAAAATTGTAAATACGCATTAGATTTGGATCCTCCCCCAGTAACTATTATTCGATCAGTTTGAATTCCGAAACTTTTTAACTTATTTACTCCATTTAAAATCCCAAAAATTACACCTTCGAATGCGGCACGGGCTAAGTCATTTCGAGTTATCTGATTATCAATATTTGTTAGAAGTGCTCGCGAATTTGGTCTATTTGGCGTTCGTTCACCATCTATCCAGGGGCGCATCACTGGTCTATCAGATTTTGAGCTACCTTTTAAAGCCATTGAGCTTAAATCTGTAACGGAAACACCAAGTAAACCTGCAGTTAGGTCAGTGACCTTGGTGGCATTTAATGTGCATATTAATGGTAAAAATCCAGAAACAGTATGTGCCATGCAGGAAATGATGCCAGATTCATCTACGACTGATTTAAGACTTGGAGAGAAAGCAGTGCCAGATGTACCTAATGAAATCATCAAGTCACCAGGATTTATAACACCATAAGCAAGTGCGCTCGCTTGATTATCATTACTTCCCGATCCAATAATTATATCTTCGTTTAACTCTAATTCCTTTGCAATTTTTTGGGTAATTCTTCCTGCTATTTCATCTGGTTTTAAAACTTTAGGCAAAAAAGAAGCCCAATTCTCTTTTTTATCAATACGGTTCAATCCATCTAAATCCCAAGCATCAGTATTAATATCAAAATAACCTGTACCAGTTGCATCACTTCGATCAGTAGTAGCTACATTTGTGAATTTAAAATTAAAATAATCATGAGGCAGCATAACTTTAGCTATTTTATTAAAATTTTTAGGCTCGTTCTCACGAAGCCAAGCAAGTTTTGTAATCGTGAATGCCGCTAAAGGAACACTGCCATATTTTTTTACTAATTTTTCTACTCCAATTGAATTTATTAATTCTTCAGATTGTTTTGTTGAGGTGGTGTCATTCCAAAGTTTTGCTGACCGAATGATTTGGTTTTCCGAGTCCAAAACCACAAGTCCATGGCCCTGTCCAGCAACTGACATAGCTGTAACTCGTGACCTATCTATGTCTTTCAAATTCTCTTTAAATGCATTCCACCATGATTCGGGATGCTGCTCGCTGTTAGGTGGATGAGTTACTGGATGAGGTGATTTAGAAACACTAATAGTCTCTCCGGTATCCAGGTTTCGCTCGACAACGGTTGATGACTGGGTTGAACAATCGATTCCTAGTACTGTTTTCATCTATTCTTTTCCCATTTGGCAGATTCAGTTAAGCCAGCTTCACCTACTGCGCCCGCTGGATGGGACTTCAAAATTTGATCCCATCTATACCCGCTATGACTCATTAGAAGTAGTGATAAACAATCTCCCCACAAACTAATTGCTAGCGTAGATGTCATTGCAATCATGCTTGCTGGATCGGCAGGATGCGCAACCTCCGGAAGTGAAACCACAACATCAGCAAGCGTAGCCAATGGAGAGTTTGAAGATTCAGTGAGCACAATTATCGAAGCACCATAATCTTTAGCCAATTGCGTAAATTTAATTAACTCAGCACTTTTTCCACCTTTACTCAATGCGATTAGCACATCGTTCTTTTCGATCGTTGCAACAGATCCATGTAAACCATCTGCTGGGTGTAAATAGAGGGCAGGGGTACCCGTAACCGAAAGTAGGTGCGCCATTCTGCGCGCTGTCGTGCCAGAAGTACCGATTCCGGATACAAAAACTTTTCCGTTCTTAATTTCTATTATCTTCGCCACATCAAGGACGCTTTGGAAATCATGCCTCTCAATTTCGCTCAATGCCTTTAAAGCGGATTGCAGATGGGTGATCACTAATGTTTTGTCTTCTAACATCCCCATTGAAAATTAACCTTCCTGTTGTTCTTGCCCATTCTATATTCCTAATTTTGCTCGAAAAATGCCTTCAAATTCAGCAATTTCGCGATTATTTTTGAAACCTTCTAGCGCTATTATTTTTGAGTTTATGGTAGCGAGCACATCTAGCGCAGTCAATAAATAATTCCACTCCTGATCTGCACCAGGAGTGATCCAATTAGGAGCGGCCAAAACTGCTATTGGCTTTGCAAGATCTTTAAAACATAATGAATAGATTAAACTTGAAACATAATGCATCCAATTACCTCGGTCGCACGAGTCGGAAAGGCAAATAAGATTTTTTGTCTTTTTTACTGATTCGATTAATAAATCAGGATCAAAAGGAACCATACTCCGGGCATCAATAATCTCGGCTTCAATATTCCAATTTTCTAACAACAAATCTCTAACTTCTAAAGCCCTGATTAAAGTAGCGCCAACAGTGAAAATTGTAAGATGCTTGCCTTCTTTAACTCTTAAGGATTTTCCGATTTCGATGCGGTAATCATTTTTTGGAACTCCTTTGCTTTGTAAAGTTTCGACTGCATCGTATAATCGCTGATTCTCGAAAAAGATTACTGGATTATTCCCTGCTAACGCAGCTGACATTAAGCCTTTGGCATCAAAAGCTGTTGCGGGATAAACAATTTTTAATCCAGGTATATTGGTAAGAAGAGAGGACCAGTCCTGTGAGTGTTGCGCGCCATATTTACTCCCTACCGAAACTCGAACAACTAATGGAATTTGCAATAAGCCACCAGACATAGCCTGCCACTTGGACATCTGATTAAATATTTCATCGCCGGCACGGCCAATGAAGTCAGCATACATAAGTTCAACAAGGGCGCGGCCTCCAGCCATTGCATACCCAACTCCTGCTCCCACAATTGCAGCTTCGGCAATTGCCGTATTGAATAATCTATGTCGCGGTAAAATCTCGGTCAAACCTTTATAAACACCAAAAGCACCGTCCCAATCGCGATTTTCTTCACCAAACAAAACCAATTTTGGATCATGTTTGATGTGAAAAAAAATCGCTTCAAAAATTGCATCTCGAAATGTTATTGCTTTTGCGCCAGAGAGTGGTTTATCAGATGTGAGCGCGCTTCTCTCTTTCTTTTCTAACGCTTGTATCCGCGACATATCTTTTTCAGGAATTAATAAGTCCTTAGCATTATCTGTTCTAGTGTCTGCCTCAGTATTGTTAAACATAAAATTACCGATTAGATCAGGATGAGATTGTAAATCCAATCGCGGCGAAATCGCATCATCGTAAGCTAACTTGAAGGCAGATCCTACTAATTCCTGTGCTTGAGATTCTAAGTTCTTAATAAACTCTTCGCTTACGAGACCTTGTTTGATAATTGCATCTCGATATTTCTTTACTGGGTCAACTGCACGCCAACGCTCAATCTCATCTCTAGTCCGATATGTTGAAGCATCACTTGGCGAGTGGCCAGAAAATCTATAAGTTTGCATATCAATGAGAACAGGGCCCGATCCTTTGGCTATAAATTCTTTTGCCTGATTGAAAGCATCAGCCACCGCAAACAGATCATTCCCATTTACCACCGATGCATGCATTTTATGGACATTGACTCCTGCCCCAATCCTTGCTAGATTTTCATATCCCATAGTTTCGCCAATAGGTTGTCCACCCATTCCGTAAAAATTATTCACAAAAGAAAAAATTATTGGCAACCCTCCTGAATATGGCTTCTCAAAAAGAGTTTCAAATTGGCGCATTGATGCAAAATTCATAGACTCCCAAACAGGACCGCAAGAACTTGATGCATCTCCTATATTTGCTACCACTATGCCCTTGCAATTATTGATTCGCTTAAATAGCGCCATTCCGGTGGCTATTGGTGCGGAGCCCCCTACGATCGCATTGTTAGGGTAAATACCAAAGTCTGGGAAAAACGCGTGCATACTTCCACCTAATCCGCGGTTAAAACCAGACTCTTTTCCAAAAATTTCGGCTATGAAACCATAAATAAAAAATTCTCTCAGTTTTTTACGAATATCAGTTGTGGGTGACCTGAAACCCTTTCTAATATGGTCATATTTATCAGAGATATAGATTGATTCCAATTCTGATTCTTGTAGAAGATCAATTGTGGCTAAACCTTTGGCGATAACTTCACCATGACTCCGATGGCTACCTAAAATAAAATCATCAAGCCCTAGAGCTAATGACTGTCCAACTGCGGCAGCTTCTTGCCCAATGGATAAGTGTGCTGGCCCAGCGTATTGGTAATTTAAATCCAAATATTTACCAGTTTTCTTGATTTCGTCAAGCATTAATTCAAATACCCTAATGACCTGCATATGATAAAAGATATTAATTGCCTTGCTTTTTTCAATTATAGAAAGTGATTCCACAATTGTTTTGTCAAATGAGTTTACAAGAATATCACCAAGTTCAATTTTTCTTTTAACTTGTACAATTTCTGGATCTACTAAAATTTCCTTCGACACTTTATGGTTGATCCGAAGTGATCTCTAAGATAGCCTGAAAATCAGTTAATTCGCTACCTACCGGGATTAAGAACGCTTTTACCCATCCGTCAAACCCTGCTTCGATTTCAATTTGAGCCTTATTAGTCTCGACGAGAGCAACTGGTGAATTCAAAGTTACCTTATCTCCGATATTTACTAACCAGGAGGAAAGTATTGCCTCTCCATCTGCATTACCCAAACTAGGCGTGACAACATTGTGAACAGACATTAATTCTTTCCTTGCAAAGCCAACAAACGCAAGTTTGCGACATCTAACTCCGAAGTTTTGTTTTTAATTCCAGAAGAAGTTCCATTCCGAAAAATCATTACTGTATCTGTTATAGAAAGGATTTCTTCCTCTTCGCTGGAAACTAAAATTACGCCAATGTTCTCTGACTTCACTAATGATTTTATAAGGTCATAAATTTCAATCTTTGCCCCAATATCGATACCCTTTGTTGGTTCATCTAATAATAATAGAACTGGTTTTTGCATTATTGATCTAGCGAAAAGAACTTTTTGCTGGTTCCCGCCAGAAAGACGCGTAATCAAACCGCTTATATCCCCACGAACATTTAATTTTTTTAGAATAACTAATGCACTACTGTTTTTTAAAGTATGATTAAGAAAAATACGCAACCTTCTATACAAATGCAAAATTGGCAAAGTCATGTTTTCAGTTGGTGTCAGCAACGGAATGAATCCGTCTTTTTTTCGCTCCTCTGATAGATAGGCAACTCCTTTAGATAAAGCATAATGTGGACTGGAAGGTAAATAATTTGATCCTAATAAAGTTATTTCTCCATTTGTGAAAGATAAATCTCCGTAGAGAGTACGCAAGAATCTAGATCTTCCAGAACCATTCAATCCATAAATTCCTAATATTTCTCCTTCTTCTAGGATCAGTGAAATGTCATGTAATCTTTCAGATCCCAAATGCCTTACTTCTAAAAGAAGGGATTTTTTACGCTGCTCTCTTTTTAGTGTTTGGTCCAGTGTAATAACTTCGCCAGCACTCTTTTCTCTATTTCCGATGATCGCATCGGTAAGGCTTCCAATTGAAATCTCGTTCTTTTTTCCAGATAACCTAATTTTTCCATCCGCAAGAGCAGTCACGCGATCACATACTGAGAGCACTTCGTCGAGTCTATGATCGACTAAAACAACTATTAAGTTTTGCTCATGTGCTAATTTACGCATTATTGAGAATAGAAGTGAAATTTGAGTCGGCTCTAAAGCTGTAGTTGGTTCGTCAAATAAAATCACTTTGGCTTTTCTATTAATTGCCGCTCCTATCTCCAATAATTGCCGTTGTGATACGGATAGATTGCTGAGAATGGTGTCCGAATCAGCATCAACTTCAATATCTTTACAGATAGTAGTAGAAATTCTGCGCATCTCTTTCTTATCTAACAACCCATTTTTTCGCAATTCATGTCCTAAAAATAGTGATTGCCAGATAGTAAGATTTATAGGTAATGAAAGTTCCTGATAAACACATGCAATTCCTGCAGCATACGCTTGGTAAGGTTCAATAAAAGAGATAGGACTGCTGTCTAAATTTATACCGCCTGAAGTCGGAGATAGCGCACCTGAAAATATTTGTAGTAAAGTCGATTTTCCGGCGCCATTATGCCCAACAATTCCGTGTATTTCTCCTGATTTAAAAATAAGAGTTACGTCATCTAAGGCTTTAGTACTTCCGAATTCTTGCGAAAGATGTTCAGCCGAGAGAGTCCATTCCCTCGTCATTTCAAAACCGACTTCTCGGCTGACATCCTTCTTCATTTATTTGTTTAACCGATTACGTCCGCTGGAACTGAATCGCCCTGATTAAATACAGGAGTAGCGACTAGCAGTGTCTTCTCAACATCTGTACCAGTTATGTATAACTTAATCTGTTCAATCGTTTTCGAACCATAAACTCTTGGTTCTTGTCCAACACAACCTTTATAGGCACCAGAAATCTCTGGCACTGCAGAAATAGCTGCGCAGAATCCAAAGAGTGAAACCGTTTTCTCCCTCTTTAGTTCTTTGATTGCCAACAATGCACCAACTACACCAGGTCCAGTGTCTGCAAATATGACGTTCATCTTTGGGTTGCCAAGTAGCATTTCAGCTGTAACTTTTTGAGCAACATCTGGTTTAACTTGACTATCAACGGTTTGCATTACTTTGGCATTTGGATTCTTCTTCAAAGCCGCAGCAAAAGCATCATCGCGTAATTGTGTAGTTAGGTTTCCTGGTACGCCAACAATGCCAGCTACTAATTGAGCGTCAGCACCAAGTACTTTTAGTGCTTGCTCTCCGCTTAAAGTTCCGCCACCAGCTTGATCAGCTCCCAATTGCTGTATAACGCTTCCGCCTGCTGCTTCAACTGCTGCAACATCAACGAAAACATTCACTGCAAATACTGGGATTCCAGCCTTTGAAAGCGAGATAGCGAATTGAGCTCCTGGCTCGCCTCCGATTGCATTTAAGTAAACAGCACAAACGCCACTTTGAATAAAGCTATCAATTTGGCTTTGTTGCTGAGCAATGTCATCATCTGCAATTGAAATTATTGCCTCTAAGCCGGCAGCTGTCGCTGCTTGTTCGACACCTTTCTTCATTTCAACATAATAAGGATTTGATAGATTAGGTAGTGCAACACCTATTTTAGGCGTTGCTTCACTGCAGTTTGCTGGGAGACCTTCACGGATTCCCGCCGCTGAACCTCCACCGCTATCTGAACTTGAAGAACAACCAGAGAGAATAAGAGCTCCCGCAAGAACGAGCACCCCACCTATTCTGTTGCTCTGCAACCATGATTTATTCATTTCTTCCCCTCTCTAGTTGACGATTTGCCTACTAGACCTTTTATTTTTGTTGTGATGATGACGCTACGGCCTCTCTTGCCCTTATTTTTTGTTAGAGTTCGCGCACTGTCAAAACCCACACCCGCTAAAATAATCAAACCAATTACAAGAGGCTGCCAGTAAGAACTAATATTTACAACATTCATTCCATTGCTTATAGTTGCAATCAAAAGCGCACCACTCATTGCGCCACGAATTTTCCCAATGCCGCCGAATAAACTCACACCACCAACAACCGCTGCAGCTATCGAATAAAATAATTGATTTCCAGTTCCAGTTTGCGGATATGCAACACCGAGTCTAGAAGTCGCAACTACCCCAGCCATTCCAGCAAAAAGTCCACTCAATCCATAAACAAAAATGGTCGTTCGCATAATATTCACCCCTGATAAACGGGCTGCCAATCGATTACCGCCAAGGGCATAAATATGCGTGCCGATAATCGTGGATTTAAGTAAAATGGTAGATAAAATTGCACAAATCACCACCAAAATAATTGGCACGGGGATACTAAATACTTTTCCTTGTCCTATCCATAAAAATCCAGGATCCGCAATTTTTATAGATTCAGCGCGGGTAATTATCATCGGAATGGCCGAAGCAACACCCATAGCAGCAAAAGTAACGATGAAAGGTGGAATTCCAGCATAATGAATTACTAAACCATTTAAAACACCAGCAAAAATACCTAATAATGAGGCGACAATAGCTGCGACATACCATGGTGCGCCAGATCGCATAAATACTGCTGCAACAATTCCAGTCATTGATATGACTGCTCCTGTTGATAGGTCGATTCCACCTGTGAGTAACACAAAACTTTGACTCAAAGTTATCAATGCGATAATGGCGCCATTAAGCAATAACACAACTGCATTTGTAGTTTGGAAAAAATTTGGAGAGAGTAGAGAAAATATTCCCACCAAAATCAGCCAAACAATTAGGATGCTGGCTTCGTTTAAGAATTTTTTTATATTCATCTAATTACTCACTCCGTCCATTTCTCTGAAGTTGGAAAGTTTTTCATATTTTTGTAAGAGTAAAGAAAGATCTACTTTTTGTTTTGGCTTGAAAATAGATTTTTCTTTCGGACTCCATTTATAAGCAACATCTGCTACAGGAGTTTTAGTCGCGATCGCCGCGGCTAAAACACAAGCGCCACGAGCTGATGACTCTTCAACATCTAAAGTTATAACCTCGCGTCCAAGTAAATCTGAAAGTATTTGTGGATAGGCGCTACCTCTAGCCCCACCGCCAGTCACGATAATCCTCTTATTGGTAGTGATTCCAAGATTTGTTAAATGCTTGAAAGCTCTAATTAGTCCTAACAAAACCCCCTCGTAAGACATGCGAGCAAAATTCTCTCTTGACTGATCATTATCTATTCCTGCCAGAACCCCACGGGCGTATGGGTAATTCGGAGTTCTCTCACCATCAAAATATGAAACTAAAGTCATATTATTGCTCTTTATCTCTGAATCTAACGCTAATTTATCAAGCTCATGTAGATCACAATTAAGGATTCGAGCTGCCCAATCAGTAATTTTAGTAGCGTTAAGTGTTACAGCTATTGGCATAAAGCGACCGCTGGCATCTGCCATTCCATTAAACCAGCCAAGTTTATCCGTAATATGCTTATCGGTTACTGTAAATATAACTCCAGATGTACCAAGCCCAAATACCACATCACCTTCGCTTATTCCCAAGCCTAAACTTGATGCAAACTGATCGCCAGTACCAGGACCAACAATTACGCTATCTGAAAGCCCCAAAACTTTTGCCGCTTCGCTGGTAATTACACCACCGATCTCATTTGGATTTTTTACAACAGGTAATTGATTAGTCCAGTTTCTATCTTTATCTACAAGACTAAGTAGGTCTAAATTCCATTTAGATTTTTGTGGTGAGTAGTAGCCGGTACATGAGGCACCTGCTCTATCGGTAACATAATTTCCTGTTAGCCGAAACGTTAGATAATCATGAGGCAAAAGAAATTTTTTAGTTTTTTCAAAATTCTCTGGCTCGTTTTCTTTGAGCCAAGCTATTTTAGTTATTGTGAAAGAAGGGCCGAGATTTGATCCTACGGAATCAATCCAGAAGGCTGAACTTTTATTGGCAACTAACTCTTCCGATTGCTTTGCCGAGGATGTGTCATTCCATAATTTTGCTGGGCGGACTGGATTGCAATTTATATCTAAAGTAACAAGTCCGTGGCATTGCGAGTCCACTGCTAATGCCGTTATCAAATTTTTGTTGACGATTTTTTGTTTACAAGCTTCATCAAAAGCTAGCACCAAGGCATCCCACCAAGCGATTGGATTCTGTTCACTTATCGGAGGGTGTGTTGCTGGATGGGAAGCTTGACCACGTCCGATCAATTCTCCAGAAATTTGGTTCCTAATTTCAACCGTGCATGATTGAGTTGACGAATCAATTCCGACCACTAATGACATTTTTACTTTGCCCTACTTATCTCTCTTTTACTCGTATGCGGAGTGACGCCCCCGAGTCCGCTGCCAACGCCCTCACTATAAGGAGCGAGGTATGCAAATTCAATACTTTTTGTTATGTTTTGATAAGTTAGACGCAAAAGAATGTTACGTTTCGTTATAAAACCCAGATTTGAAGACTTATTGGACAATTTTTTAGTGAATCTGCGCTTAAACCTAAGCGTGAAAAAATGAATGAAACCTCGCCTAAGAACTAAATTCGATGGCAGGATTGAATGTAAAAGCGGCCTGGCGGGTAAAGGCTTCACCCGCCACCAGAGAAATTAAATTGAGTATGTAGATAATAATAATTTTAAGTTTGAATCATTCCTATCCTGATTACCACTTTGCCACAAGCCATCTTCTTGAGTGCCGTCGATATAATTGAGTTTACTGATCCCAGGTAGTCGTTTTGTTAGTGTGCCCACTCGCTTGCTTTGAATAAACCACCAAAGATCATCGGTGTGAAATGAGAGCTCTTTATATACTTTTTCATCAGTGACATCTGAGTGGAAAAAATCTGCTTTATAGAGTGTGCCAGCACCTGAGGTGGCAAATAAATCAGCAGCAGGTCCGTCACCTAAGGAGTAATTTTTGCGCCAGTTTTTATAAGCAGAGAGTTTGCCATCATTGGCATAGTTGATCTTGTGAACCCTGCTGGCAACTATTGCTTTAGGTGTCAGCTGGTGCTGGATCATAAGCTTTAAACTCAGATCTGTTTCAAAGATCAAATCATCATCAACAACTATTATTGGTAAGGCTTTTTCTAACATAAGAGTTGGAATCAACTTTTTACCTGGTCCTAAATTAGTGCAGCTATTGATCTGCAAAATACCATTACTTTCCAAGGCTGAAATCGTGGTGGGTAGTTTTGCCATATCTTCAGCAGCAATATTTAGATATATTTTTTTCGGGGTTAATCGTTGATTAAGTAGCTGCTCAATCACAGTATTTAGAGTTTGAAATCTGGCTGGATGGCTGGTCAAGGAGATTACATGTTCCCAACTTACATTCTTAAACTCTTTGCTATTGGGTGTCAGTAAATGATTAAGAAGGTTGTTGCCATCACCTGCCCTGAGTAAATTTATATTAGCCATCAACTCAGTGTGATGCTTAGTTGCCTTACTCCCAAGATTCCTAGCAGTTCGAATTAAATAATAAAGTGCAATAAGTTGCAGAACTAGAATTATTATCAATATCCCTCTGTTCATTAGCTCTGCCTAACTTTGTTGTAGTTATACTAATTTCATGGATAAGCCAGCCATAATTCTAGCCACTAGTAATGGTATTGGCATGGGGCACCTAACTCGGGCGAGTGCGGTTGCTGCTGAATTGAAGAGTTTTGCAAATCCAATCATTATCTCTATGGCAGCAGCAGTGGTGGAAGTGCCAAAGATTGCTGGTGTCAGATTTGAGTATGTTCCCGGCAGAGATCGAAAGTGGATGGGAAGATTTGCCTGGGACCGATATTTGCGAGATCGAATTGTTGCGTTAATTGATGAGACGGGTGCAAAAATTGTTAGCTTTGATGGCGTAGTTCCTTATCCAGGAATTATTGGAATTAAAAGTATTCGGCCTGATGTGAAACTAGTTTGGGTGCGCCGAGGTTTTTGGCAAAAAAGTTCAAGAAGCTATCTGCTGTCGCTGCAATCTAAAATGATGGATTTGATTATTACCCCAGGTGATTTTGGGCAAAGTTATGACCATGGCCCCACTGTAAATAGAGGTGATGATGTGGTGGTAGCGCCAATATCAATTTATGATTCAAAAACTGCGTTAAGTAGGCAGGCAGCTCGTAATCTTTTGGGTATTGATCAAAGTCGCCCAGCGGTGTTGGTGCAGTTAGGCGTTGGTGAGGCTGATCTAAACGCAAAGATGAACGCAGCATTATCAGGATTGTTAAATTGGCCAAACTTACAGGTCATCCTTACTAAGGAGTCATTAGATGCACATGGTAACCAGTTAGCCCCAGCAGGCCTTGATATAAAAATTATTAGACATTTTCCACTTGCAAATGTGCTGGCAGCATTTGATGCTGCAATTTGTGCTGCTGGATATAACAGCGTGCATGAGGAGCTGGCTGCAAAAATTCCTACCTTATTTATTCCTAATATCCGCGGT
>SXRC01000021.1 GCA_005793655.1 Actinomycetota bacterium | reverse complement strand
GCCATTATTAGCAATTGTGGCAAAGACTGAGGTGGTCTGCATGGTAGTTAGTGAGTACCCCTGACCAAAAGCAAATGTTGGCAAAGAGGTGCCAGACCAATCTTTAACTTGGAGAAGTGAGCCAGCAGATTCACCAGGAAGTTTTGAGTTAGTGCTTTGCCCCATACCAAATTTTCGAAGGTACTCATATAGCCGGTCTTTGCCTAACTTCTGGCCAATTTGTATTGATCCAGTATTGCTAGAAACTGCAAGCAAGCCAGTTGTTGTTAATCTTTGAGTTGGATGCTTTTCATGATCATGGAAGTACTCATCTGCAACCTTCATTTTATAAGGGATAGTAAATACTGACTCTGGAGTAATTAAACCTTCCTCCATGGCTGCGGCCACGGTAATTACCTTGCCGGTTGAACCAGGCTCATAAACATCTTGTACTGCTGGGTTACGAAGTTTGTCTAATGTGATTGAACTAGAGTTGTTGGGATCAAATGTTGGCGCACTTGCCTGGGCCAAAATTGCACCAGTTTTTGGATTCATAACTATTACCGTGCCTGATTGCGCTCTGGCCGAGGCAACCGCCTGATTGATCGCATTTTGAGCAACCCACTGAATATCTCTATCAATAGTTAGCCGAATACTTGTGCCAGCCTTTGCCTCCACACTGACTCTTTCAGATCCAGGGATTATTGTCCCTCGACCATTGGCATAGGCATATTTGCCATTTGTGCCAGCAAGCAAATTGTTTAGACTGCTTTCAATTCCAGAAGCACCAGCTCCTTGATCGTTGATAATTCCCACCAAAGATGCGGTTAATAATCCACTTGGGTAATCGCGAATATAGCTGCGCTCTGGCACGAAGCCACCAATGCGCTTACTGATTCCGTCCTTACTCTTTAAGAGATTTGAATTGTATTTTTCAATTCCTTCATAGACTTCATTCCACTTAGCTGGAGTAACATCTTTAGCAATCAATACATAACGTCGATCACCGGTGATATTAGGAAGTAGTTGGGTGGGAGTCATTCCTAGGATTGGCGCAACTATATTAGCCGCAGCCACTGGATCATTGACCACTGTTTGATCGACAGCAATATTTATAGCTGAAATGCTTCTTGCTAATTCAATGCCATTGATATCGTATATATTGCCTCGCGGTGCTAGAAGTGTTGCCGTTTTACCCAACTCAACATCTACCTTTTCTACATAGCCATTTGCTCTTATTGCTTGGATTTCAATTAAGCGCAATCCGAAAAGCAGAAAAATCACAATTGCAATTGCTACGATTTTTCGAATTCGATCCTGCACTAGAAGTTGCTGATTCATCAGCCACCTGCCGACATATCTAGAAACTTTGGATTAGTACTGGCAATCATTCCTAATTTACTTGCTTGCTCAGCTAATTTTTCAGGTGAGGATCTCTGCGCCACTTGACGCAAAATTGCTTCCCGCTGATCAGTTAGCAACTGCGCCTCTTGCTTGAGTTGTTTTAGCAAAAAAGCATCTTTAGCGAGTGCGGTATTAACTACCAGAAGCGTTAGCAACCCGGCAGTAAAAATGGTGGAGATGAATATTGTAAAGGTGCGCTGCGCTGCGACCTCACCTGATTTGATCTCTGGGACAAGACGCAAAACTGCTTTGTTAGTTTTTTCTCGAACAATTTTGCGCGAGATTTCAATTGCCGGGGCTAACTCAAATATCGCCATCAGGTAGCCACCCTTTCAATCGCTCGAAGCCGCATCGATTGCGAGCGTGGATTGCTTAACTGCTCATCCGCATCAGCTCCTTGACTGCTGCTTAGTAATAATTTGTATGTAGCTGCTGAGTTAGGAAGCTCAACTGGTAGTCCAAGTGGGGTGGATGATTTTGTGACATTTGCAAAGCACCCCTTAACAATTCGATCTTCCAGGGATTGATAAGACATCACCACCAAACGTCCGCCAACACTTAGCGCCGATAAGGCTGCTGGGATTGCGCGTTCTAAAATGGTGAGCTCTTGATTAACCTCTATACGAATTGCCTGGAAGGTGCGCTTGGCTGGATTACCACCAGTACGCCTGGCAGGTGCTGGAATGGAGTCTTTGACTATCGCAGCTAGATCCGTAGTGGTTTTTAAACTGCCATTTACTCTGGCTTTTATGATGTTCTCAGCG
The DNA here is from genome assembly GCA_005793655.1 of Actinomycetota bacterium. Lineage (GTDB taxonomy): Bacteria > Actinomycetota > Actinomycetes > Nanopelagicales > Nanopelagicaceae > Nanopelagicus. Next base: position 1,538 of record SXRC01000021.1, on the reverse strand, counting down.
ATCTTGCTAGCAAATTTTTCTTCGCCGTAATTTTGTAATATTTTTGCCAGCTGCCCGTGATTGTAGGTATTAAGCACCTGTGCTGCGGTAAGGGGGGCGTTTTGATCCATGCGCATATCAAGTGGTGCTTCATATGAGTAGGAGAAGCCGCGCTCTGATTGATCTAGCTGCATGGATGAAACACCTAAATCAAACAAGATTCCATCTGCGCTACCTATCCGGGCTGTATTAAGTGCTGATTGGATCTGATCAAATGTGGTGTTGATAAATGTGGTGCGCATTTCATATGGGGCTAAATTAGATTTTGCAATTGCAATCGCTGCAGCATCTCGGTCTAAGCCAATAAGATGCAGATTGGTAAAACGCTCCAGAAATACCTTGGCATGGCCACCCAGGCCTAATGTGGCATCAATTAAATAAGGCTTAGATTTATTAATAAGTGCAGGAGATAGCAAATCAACACAGCGCTCTACTGCAACTGGTGTGTGCAAAATTTTTGCACTCATTTACTTCTCCCCCTCTTTTTCTTTCGCTATCACTTTTTGCTTTACTTTTTTTCACTCCCTTGCTTACCCAGATATCTACTTAGGTCACCGCCACTTGACGGAGCTTTTTAAATCATGCGCGGCACCGGGGAAGTGGCGCCGCGAACTTTTATAAGTGGCGGTGGCCTAAATAGATATTTGTTTGGATTTAGAACAATCCAGGTAGTACCTCCTCTGATACATCAGCAAAGGTTTTTTCACGATCTGCTAAATACTTACCCCAAGCAGTTTGATCCCAAATTTCAAGTCTGGTGTTGGCACCGATTACTACACAATTTTTTTCTAAACTTGCATAAGTTCTAAGAGCAGATGGAATATTGATTCGACCCTGATTGTCAGGCACCTCATCATGGGCGCCAGCAAACATCACTCTTAAGTAATCGCGTGAATTTTTTTGAGTTACTGGTGCTTGGCGTAATCTTTCAGTAATTAATGCAAACTCAGCAGCTGGAAAAACATAAAGGCAATTTTCTTGTCCTTTAGTTATTACTAAACCATCTGCTAATTCATCTCGAAACCGAGCTGGCAAGATTAATCTGCCCTTTTCATCAAGTTTGGGCTCATGGGTGCCAAGAAACATCAACTGGCCTCCCCACGCTCAGATTATGGCTTAGGCCACCACTTTACTCCCTTTTTCCCCACTTTCAACCCCCCTCACCCACTATGCCACCACCACACTCCCTTACGGAAATAGGCATAAAAAAACCGCCCAGATGGGCGGTGGGCAGGTTGTTTAGGCCAGCTTAATTCTCGTTATTGCGTCGATCCCATCTCTCCTCGAGCCCTTGGCCCCAGCCTGGTTTTTTAACCTTTGAGATCCCACTTTTCACCGTGATATTTGTGATTAAGAGTAAAAGCCCAGATAGACAGATAAGGAATGCGATTACACCCACTGCAGTTACCTGAGCAATCAAACCGCTGATTAAAACCAGTAAACCAACTACCACAATGCTTAAACCTAAGAGCGCCCGAGAGCCTTGGCGGGTACGGGCT
>SXRC01000020.1 GCA_005793655.1 Actinomycetota bacterium | reverse complement strand
TTTTGCCCATCTGATGAGATCTACTCCCCCAGCAGTTGTCACATGACAAATATGTAATCGTGATTGCACATGTTCGGCGAGCAAAATATCTCTAGCAATAATCGCCTCCTCGGCAATCGCTGGCCAACCTTTTAAGCCGATTCGAGCTGAAACACTTCCTTCATTCATCTGTGCATTAACAGTCAGACGTGGCTCCTGTGCGTGCTGAGCAATAATCCCATTGAAGGTTTTTACATATTCAAGTGCTCTGCGCATAATTAATGGATCTGATACACATTTTCCATCATCACTAAATATTCTTACCCTGGCGATCGAATCGGCCATTGCGCCAATTTCAGATAATTTCTCACCATCTAATCCCTTAGTTACTGCGCCAATTGGATTCACATCGCATAATCCAGCCGCCTTACCCAAACGATAAATCTGTTCCACAACACCAGCTGTATCAGCAACTGGATTTGTGTTTGCCATTGAAGAGATAGCGGTGTAGCCACCTGCTGTTGCAGATCTTGATCCAGTTAATACTGTCTCAGCATCTTCTTGTCCTGGTTCACGTAAATGGGTGTGTAGATCAACCAAACCAGGAAGCAGCATCTTGCCAGTGGCATCGATAGCATCTTTTATTTTTGTTCCTGCAGCTGGACTGACTTTGATAATTAATTCACCGTTAATCTGCACATCAACCAGATCGCCATTTGCTCGTTTTGCATTAATAATGTTAATCATTTGCTATCTCCTAATGGCGCGCCACCAAGTAATTCGTACAGGACAGCCATTCTTACCGCTACACCATTTTTTACTTGGTCAATAATTACTGATTTAAGATCGTCGGCGCTTTCTGCTGAAATCTCTAATCCCCGATTCATTGGTCCTGGATGCATCACTATGGCATTTTTTGCCAACTTGGAGAGTCTGGCAGAATTTAAGCCATATCTGCGTGAATACTCCTGGGCAGATGGGAAGAATGAATCTGCCATCCGCTCTAACTGAATTCGAAGCATCATAACCACATCACACTTAGAGATTTCTTTATCAAAATCATAGGAGAGCTTGACTGACCAATCTGAAACTCCAACCGGTAATAAAGTTGGTGGAGCCACTAAAGTTATTTCTGCGCCAAGTTTGGTAAGCAGCAAAATATTACTTCTTGCAACTCTTGAGTGCAGGATGTCTCCCACAATTAATACTTTAATTCCCGATAAATCTTTTGAATCTGGCCTAAGGTGCTGCTTTATGGTGAAAGCATCTAGCAAAGCTTGAGTTGGATGCTCATGTGTTCCATCACCAGCATTTATCACCGCCGCTTGTATCCACTGCGTATCAGCTAATCTCTTGGCTGCGCCAGAGCTGCCATGCCTGATTACGACCGCATCCGCGCCCATTGCCTGCAGGGTTTGGGCGGTGTCTTTCAAGCTTTCACCCTTACTAACTGATGAACCTTTAGCCGAAAAGTTAATTACATCTGCAGATAAGCGTTTTGCTGCTGTTTCAAAACTTATTCGTGTCCTAGTTGAATCTTCAAAAAAAAGATTTACAATCGTTTTTCCACGCAAAGTGGGAAGTTTCTTGTTTGGACCATCAGTGATCTGTGCCAATTCCTTTGCTGTGGCCAGCAGATTTAAAGCCTGCTCCTTTGATAGATCCGCAGCTGAAAGTAGGTGCCCGGAGATCATTTGATCAGCTCCACAAGATCTTCCTTGTCATACTCTGACAAGTGCACCTTCACGCTCTCATTAATTGAGGTCGGTATATTCTTGCCAACATAATCCGCACGTATCGGCAGTTGCCTATGACCCCGATCAACCAGAACCGCCAGTTGAACACTTTTTGGTCTACCCAATTCACCGATCGCATCAAGTGCTGCTCGAATTGTTCTGCCTGAGAATAAAACGTCATCCACTAGAACAAGATCTTTGCCTTCGATCCCACCAGGTGGCAGTTTTGTAGGAAGTAAGGGTTTTGGTGGCCTCAGTCGCAGATCATCTCTATGCAGAGTGATATCTAAAACACCCACTGCAACTGCACCCTCGATCGCACCGATGAAAGCAGCAATACGATCAGCAAGGTATGCCCCTCTAGTGGGAATTCCCATTAAAACTAAATTAGGTATCCCTTGATTATGTTCAAGAATTTCATGTGAAATACGTTTGATAGCGCGATCAATGTCTGCGCCAGATAGCAATACACCCATTTACTTCTCCTTCGCCGCCTCTCTGGACGGATCGTTAAAGGAATCGCCGTATATTAGCAGAGAGTCTGTGGATAATAAAATCATCAAAATCCTGGTGTGGCTACCCTGCGCAGATGAATAAAAACAACCCAGCAGATCGCTTAAGAATAATCAGGAAATCAAAAGGGTGGAGCTTGCAAGATGTAGAGCGTCACTCCAATGGAAAGTGGAAGGCGGTTGTGATCGGTTCATATGAAAGAGCTGATCGAGCAATCTCCCTGAAAAAGGCAATATCACTAATGGAGTTCTATCAAGTACCCATAACCGAATTGTTCCCAGACTCTTCACCCCAGGTAGTTGCCAGAAGTTTGCGTTTGAATCTTCATAAGTTAAGCCAGGATGAAGGATCAACTGCACAAAACCTTCGCAAGTTCACTAAATCTATAAGTGAGCGCCGTAAAGATTGGAACGGTCAACTTCTAACCATCAGGGCAAATGATCTACAGTTCCTAGCCCTTTTACTTGGTATTGATGAATCAGCAACACTTGATTACTTAGCAGAGGCAGATTTGCTGAACGCCTAAATAGCGATTGAATCCTTAAGCTTAATAATTCTTCCTAGGACACCATTTATATAGCTTGAGGATTCATCGGTAGATAATGATTTTGCCAGTTTAACAGCTTCATCACATGCAACCTGTAAATCCACTCCACTCTCCCAAAGAATTTCATAAATTGCGATTCGAAGAATGTTCCGATCAATTGGTGGCATTCGATCCATGTCCCATCCTTGGGCATAGGTAATTATTAATTCATCTATCTTATTTATGTGCTCAGCTACACCCTCAAGTAAGACCAAAACATACGGCTCTTGGGATAGTTCAGCAGCACCTCTTATTTTGAATAGTTCTGCCGCGCCAGTTTTCTTGATATCCCCCTCATAAAGAAAATCCAATGCCCGCTTTCGAGCCTTACTTCGGGCAGACATTATTAGTTAGCGCGTCCTAGATAGGCACCAGTTCGAGTGTCTACTAAAACTTTTTCATCTTGCTTTATGAATAATGGGACTTGGATCGTGATTCCTGTTTCAACAGTTGCTGGCTTTGTGCCACCTGAGGAGCGATCACCTTGTAACCCTGGTTCGGTATAAGTAATTACTAATTCAACCGATGCTGGTAGCTCTATAAAAAGTGGATTACCCTCATGCATTGCCACAATCGCATCAGCATTCTCCAACAAATAATCTATTGCCTCACCGACTGTTTGTTTACTTATTCTAATTTGATCATAATTAGTTGAGTCCATAAACATGAAATCTTCACCGTCACGATATAGATACTGCATATCTCGTTTTTCAACTGACGCCACTTCAACTTTAATTCCAGCATTAAATGTTTTCTCAACAACTTTTCCAGACATAACAGATCTCATCTTGGTGCGCACAAATGCACCACCTTTACCCGGCTTTACATGTTGGAACTCAATAACATTCCATAATTGCCCATCAAGATTTAATGTCATGCCGTTTTTTAAATCATTTGTTGTTGCCATTTTTTCCTATTCGCTATATTGAATCGAAAGATTACTTAAAATTTACTACCAAATCCTACCTTGTTAGCCAACCAACTTTTGCATTGCAATCAGCGCCAGATGATAACTTTCAACCCCAAATCCTGCGATAGAACCTTTTACTACCCCACTGATTACTGAAGTATGACGAAACTCCTCTCGAGACAAAGGATTCGAAAGATGAACCTCGATAACTGGCGCAGTAAGCATGGTTACTGCATCCCTTATCGCATATGAATAGTGTGTGAAGGCGGCAGGATTGAAAATTAATGGCTGCTTCTTATCAGCAGCCTCATGAATCCAAGAGATTAATTCACTCTCACTATCACTCTGCTTGATCTCTACATCCATGCCCAACGATTTAGCTTTTTCCTCGATAGCTTTTTTCAGTTGTGGGTAATCCATATCGCCATAATGTTTTTGTTCTCGCAGATCCAATCTTGAAAGGTTAGGACCATTTAAAACAAGAATTTTCATGAACTAATTCTCTCATAAACCTTAGATAGATGTGTTGGCAAAACATCTTCAAACCAGACCGGTTTGCCAATCTTGCTAATACCAATAAAGCGCAACTTAGACTGCTTAATTTTTTTATCCTTGGAAAGTGCTTGCAAGAGTCGAGGCCATCTTTTCTTAGGATAGGTAATTGGCAAATTGAAGTTCGCTAGTATTTCTCGATGCATTAATACCGCATCATCTGACAGATTTGCTAAATCACGGCTTAATTCAGCTGCAAAAACCATACCAATACTTATCGCCTCACCATGACGTAATTCATAAGAACTATCCTTCTCAATTGCGTGGCCCAGGGTGTGCCCATAATTCAGGATTTCTCGCAGCTTACTTTCCTTAAAATCCTTTGACACTACGTAAGCCTTTACTTGAATTGATCTGTAGATAAGCTCTTCATAATCGAGGAACTCATCTTGCACTAAATTTAAGATCTTATAATCTGATATAAATCCACATTTAATTACCTCTGCCATGCCTGCTGACAGATCTCGGGCTGATAATTTGCTTAAGAAATTTGTATCTATAAGAACTTCTGAGGGTGAATAAAAAGATCCAATCAAATTCTTGCCCGATTTGGCATTGATCCCAGTTTTTCCACCTACTGCCGCATCAACCATCCCAGCAAGTGATGTTGGAAACGCATACCAAGAAATGCCACGAAGCCATGTAGCGGCAGCAAAACCAGCAAGGTCAGTTGTAGCCCCTCCACCAAATCCAATTACCGCATCACCGCGTTTAATCCCAATCGCAGCACATTTCATCCAGACTCGATCTAAAGTGGTGAGAGTTTTCTGATTTTCTCCCTCAGGGGTAGCGAAAATACTTAAATTTTTCCTCTCTTTAATATTGAATTTTTTAAGTAGCGAGGACGGAGCAATCAGCAGTACCTTATTGTGATTCATTAAGATTTCTGCTATTTCTGTAGCAAAGTCAACTCCTACTTTTACTTGATAATTTTTCTCAGCTTTTACAGTAATACTCTTCATAATTTTGCTTGCAGTTTCTCGCTTATGATTTTTGCAACCTCTGCAGGCTTTTGACCATCTGATGAAACAGTTTGTGTTGCCAACTTCTCATAGATTGGCCTGCGTTCACTCATTAGGCTCATCCACTGCTGCCGGGGATTAATCAACAACAACGGGCGATCTTTGTTAAAGCCGATTCGGTTAGCAGCTTGTGAGATTGATACATCAATAAACACAATTGAAAAATCAGCGATCTGCAATTGATTTTGAATTTCTGGATTGATAGGAGCTCCTCCTCCGAGTGCGATTACGCCTGAAAAATCCTTTAGTAATCTGCTAACCGTCTCAACCTCCATTTTACGAAATACTGCTTCTCCATCATCCACAAAAATTTCTGCTATTTTTTTCTCTGCTATTTTTTCTATTTCATTATCGCTATCAATAAAATTCATACTAAGCTGTCTTGCCAACGCTTTTCCGATACTTGATTTACCAGCACCAGGCGGTCCGATCAGGACAATTTTCTTCAACATTACTTGATTTCAAGGCTCTTCATATAGTTTTCGAAGTTACGTTTTGTTTCCTGAACACTATCGCCACCAAACTTCTCCAACACAGCATCAGCAAGCACCAAGGCTGTCATAGCTTCGGCAACAATTCCTGAGGCTGGTACCGCACAAACATCTGATCTCTGGTTTATTGCTTTTGCAGCCTCACCCGTTGATACATCGATGGTATCCAAAGCTTTTGGAACTGTTGATATTGGTTTCATTGCAACCTTAACCCGCAATATTTGTCCGGTGCTTATTCCACCCTCAGTACCACCTGCACGATCAGTACGTCGACTGATTTCACCCTTTGCATTCTTTTCAATCTCGTCATGAGCTACTGAACCTCTGCGCTTTGCGGTTTGAAATCCATCACCTAGCTCAACACCTTTGATCGCCTGAATACCCATCAGTGCGCCAGCCAATCGTGCGTCTAATCTCTTGTCCCATTGGGTATAAGAACCAAGTCCTGGTGGCAAGTTGTAAGCCAATACCTCCACAACACCACCCAAAGTATCGCCATCTTTATGCGCTGCCTCGATTTCCTTCACAATTGCCGCACTGGTCTTTGCGTCTGCACAACGCACCGGATCTTCATCAATTCTTGCTCGATCACTCATGATCGGAAGCGTGTAACCATCTAGAACTGAAATTTCTCCAATTGAAACTACATGACTTAATAATTCAACACCCACACTTTGCTTGAGGAAAGCTCTCGCAACAGCGCCCAACGCAACTCTAGCTGCAGTTTCTCGAGCACTTGCTCGTTCTAAAATTGGTCTCGCATCCGAAAAATTAAATTTTTGCATCCCAACTAAATCAGCATGTCCTGGTCTTGGCCTAGTCAGTGGTGCATTTCTAGCCAGATCCTTA
>SXRC01000119.1 GCA_005793655.1 Actinomycetota bacterium | reverse complement strand
AGTTTTGAAACTTGTTTAGCAATTGCGGTCTTACCTTCTCAAAACCTTCAACCTCACAAGCCCCTGCTGAGGTCCAAACCACATTTGCAAGTAGTGAAAAAATTCCATCTAAATTGACACCATGTGGTTTGACCAACCTATGTGAGAGTAGATGCAATCTTAAGTAGATATCCGCAGCATCTTTTGGCTTATCGTTTAGATTAATTTTTACCTCAATTGCAACCTTTTTAACCTTACGGATTGGATCCTCACCAATTAAGGATTTAAAATTACTATCCATATTATTAGTTGGCGCATTACCAAGACCTAATTGATAAAACGAGCATTCAAGAATTGAACCTGCAAGGTTTTGGGTGGCAATGCCAAAGCCATATGCGGTGCTTTGGTTAGCGCTCATTAGCCAACGGTATCAAAGTGCGTGGAAGGCAATAGACTAATTTCATGCGCGTATCGGTATTCTGCTCATCCGCTCCCAATATTCCACAAAGTTCACTGGAATTGGCATTTAATATTGGAAAAGCAATTGGTGATCAAGGTTGGGATCTAGTTTGGGGTGGCGGCAAAGCCTCAATGATGGGTGAGGTTGCAAAAGGTGCAAGAGCTGCCGGCGTAGCAACAATCGGTGTGATTCCAGAAGGTTTAAAAAAAGTTGAATTTGAAGATACCGATGCCACACATATGCACGTAGTGTCAAATATGCGAACTAGAAAAGCAAAAATTGAAGATTTAGCAGAGGCTTTCATTATATTGCCAGGGGGCATTGGCACCTTAGAAGAGTTCTTTGAAATATGGGTTGGTAGGTATCTTAAGTTTCATCACAAACCGATCGCAGTATGTGATCCAACTGGAGTTTATGCACCACTACAAGTTGCTATAGAACATCTTGCTACCCAAAATTTTATGAAAGTGGGCCAGGCAGAACTAGTTAGCTGGTGTAAAGATATCCCTGCAACAATTGAGGCGGTCAGAACAAAATGAATAAACTCTCAAATCTTTCGCTGACAATCAAGATTAATAAGCCAGTTAAGAGTGTCTGGAGCGCTCTAGTTGACTGGCAAGGCCAGAGTGATTGGATGCTACAAACAAAGGTTTGGTCTGAGTTAGATCAAGATAGAACAGTTAAGAATAGCAAGGGTGTTTTAATATTTGCTTTTACTGGATTATTTCCAAAGCTATATCCAAAATTAAAGTTAGGAATCTTAGACACTATGGAAGTAACTAAGTGGAAGCCACCGGTAATCTGCGAGGTTGTCCATATTGGCAGAGTAATTAGAGGCACTGGGAAATTTGAATTAAAACCAGTACGAGGTGGAACTGTGTTTTTTTGGCGGGAAGAGATTGTGGCCCCAGCAATAGTTTTATTGTTTCTTAAGCCGATGTTACTAATCGGAGTCTGGCTCTCACTGCGGCGATTTAGTCGACAAGTTTCGGCGTAAGTCGAAAGTATTGGCCCTGCCGAGTAATCTTTATACATGGCACCTGAGGGCAACAGTAAGACGATCGCTGAACTGATTGCCACATTGCCAGAAGAAGAGCGGCTGATCTTGACATTGCATTTTGTAAATATGATCACCACATCTGAAATTGCAGTAAAACTTGGCGTGCCCGAACGGGCAGTTATTTCAGTTATCGCATCAGGCAGATCGCGCCTAATTGGGTTGATTTCTTAAGGTTATTTATAAGGATTTCCCACCCGCAGGTATATAGGGGATAATTACGCCTCTAGTAAGGCTGGCACGGGATTAATTATTTTGTGGAGGAGATTTAAATGGCAGCGATGAAACCAAGAACTGGTGATGGACCTATGGAGGTCACTAAAGAGGCTCGTTCTATGGTTATGCGAATCCCACTTGAGGGTGGCGGCAGATTAGTCGTTGAGTTAAATGTTGAAGAGGCAACCAATCTCGGAAATGTATTACAAGCTGCTGTTGCATTAGTAAAAAAGTAACCGACTGAACTAATTTAAATCAGGGTTATGGCTCAAAAACTCCTCGATCTATATCCAAAACTATCTTACTTACCAGAAGATGAGTTGGAATTTACCCGGTTCACAGCTGTTGCGCTACCAGTGCTTTCTGGTGAGAAAATACAAATCAACAAGAGTAGATTTTTAACTGCGCTTACAAATTACACAAAATTAGATTTAAATATTGAGTTAGGTAATTGGCCAGATTTCACCGCAAAATCTGGTGAAATTATTGAGGTGCCATTGTCAGCTGGTTCACTGACTCGTATCTATTTAGTCGGCGTGGGTGAAGAAAATTTAAATGATTTTCGCAAAGCAGCGGCTGCTCTGGGCAGACGTGTTAAATCAAGTAATTCTGTACTTCTATCTGCACTGGTGAGTGATAAAGAGCTAGTAACAACAGCCGCAGTGGCATTTGTTCTATCTAATTACCAGTACTCACTTAAAACTGATTTAAAAGATAAGAAGCCAGAGTTTGTAATTTATGGAGATTTTGAGGCTGAGGTTGCGAGGGCTGATGTTTTAGCCTCTGCGGTTTGGCAAGCACGAGATCTGATTCATACGCCATCAAATATCAAGAATCCAGAGTGGCTAGCAAAGCAAGCAACTGCCATGGTCTCTGAAGCAAAAAGTTCTAGCCTTTCGTTAAGTATCAAATCTGGCCGGGCAATAAAGGATTTTGGTGGATTAGTTGCAGTAGGAAACTCTTCACCAAACCCAGGCCCAAGATTAATCGAACTTACCTATGCCCCAAAAGGTTCCTCTTCTTGGCCACATGTAGTTTTAGTTGGCAAAGGAATTACTTTTGACACTGGTGGAGTTTCATTAAAACGTCCTTATGACACCATGATTGGCATGAAGAGTGACATGGCAGGAGCTGCGGCAGTTTTGTGTGCAACTGTTGCATTAGCAAGAATAAAACCAAAAGTTAAGGTGACAACATTATTAATGGTTGCTGAAAACGCGTTATCTGCCACAGCCCAGCGCCCATCTGATGTAATCAAACATTATGGCGGTACTACTGTTGAAGTTTTAAACACCGATGCCGAAGGTAGATTAGTTTTAGCAGACGGACTTGCTTATGCAGATTTAACTCTTGATCCAGATTATTTAATCGATGTGGCAACTCTTACCGGGGCTGCAACATTAGGCCTTGGCCGCCAACACGCCGCTATGTACACCAGGAAAAACGCCTTAGCTAAGCGATTATTTGAAGTTGGTAATAGCGTCGGTGAAAAAGTGTGGCACATGCCTTTAGTTGATGATTATTCACACGCTCTGCAAAGTGAGGTAGCTGATTTTAATCATCTTGCGGATAAGATGGGATTTTCAGCTGGATCCATTACCGCAGCATTATTCTTAGAAAAATTTGTTGGTGAACGCAACTGGGTTCATCTAGATATTGCTGGAACGGGCAGATCAGAGGTTGATGCGGGTGAAAACATTAAAGGTGGTACCGGTTTTGGAGTTAGGTTATTAATTGAGTGGCTGGCAACATTTTGAAAGATTCAATTCCACCGCGCACAGATATGAACGCATTTGCCGAGAGTTTTGCGCATGAGGATTACTTTAAGCAACAAGCAAGAGCAAATGGTCAAGAAGTCGGTGCATCAGATCCAACCGCAGCTGTAGGTAATTTTTTAAAGTTTTCAGTTCAACTATTAAAAGCTAAATCAGTTGTGGAAATTGGAACTGGATCAGGTGTTGGGGGACTTTGGCTATTAAGTGGGATGGCTGATGATGGGGTATTAACTACAATTGATTCAGAGCGAGAACACTCAAAAATTGCTCGTACAATATTTGAAGATGCAGATATCACTCCTACAAAGTATCGAATTATTACTGGGAAATTAATTGAGGTTATCGGAAAGTTAGCCGATAACTCTTATGACTTAATTATAATTCGCTCTGCTTTGGATTTATTTGATATGGTACAAGAATCTCACAGGTTGTTAAAAACAGGTGGATTACTAATTATTGATCAAGTGTTAAACGGTGGCAAGGTGGTAGACCCAACCCAACGCGATCCTGAGAGTATTGCAAGGCGAGATGTGATTAAAGTCGTTAAAGAGGATGAACGATGGACAGCCACAGTGATTCCAATTGGCGCAGGCATATTAGTTGCCAATAAACTTCCTTAAATGAAGCCACCATCAGATACTCCATGGTGGCAGAGTGATGCTGAAACAAAGCCTGCACAATTAGTAAAGGTGCGAAGTAACTCCAATTTTTTTGTAATTGCAGTAGTCATAGCGGTTATTGCAGGCGGTATCGGAGCAGTAGTTGGTCGCAGTAGCTCTACAAATTTGGGTGCAAACTTAGTTCAAACAAATAACACGGTAGAGCGGGCGCCAGATTCGATTGCAGCCCTTGCCGCGCGAGTAATCCCAGCGGTAGTTTCGATTTCAGTCAAAGGAGTGGCTGGCTCAGGTACGGGATCGGGTTTCTTTTTTGATAGTGATGGCTTTATTTTGACTAATAATCATGTAATTGATGCAGCTGCAAGGGGTGGCACCATAAATGTCAAACTCTCTGATGGCAAAAAATACCCAGCAAAGTTAATTGGCAGGGATAGTTCCTATGATTTAGCAATACTAAAAATTGATGTTATAGCAGCACCAACTTTGCAATTAGGAAACAGCGATCAAGTTCAAGTCGGAGATGCAGTAATTGCTATTGGCTCACCTCTTGGCTTATCGGGAACAGTCACTTCAGGAATTATCAGCTCTAAAAATCGAGCTGTTACTACTGGAAGTGGAAATGGTGAAAGCTCCTTTATTAATGCACTACAAACTGACGCCGCAATTAATCCTGGAAATTCTGGTGGTCCACTAGTTGATGCCACAGGCGCAGTAGTTGGTGTGAATTCAGCGATTGCAACACTTGGATTTACCAGTCAAGCAGGATCAATTGGATTAGGTTTTGCAATTCCAATTAATCAAGCCAAGAAAACTACAGAGCAGTTGATCGCAACAGGCTCTGCCACCTATCCAATTATGGGAATTTCAGTAGATTCTAGATTTACCGGAAGTGGTGCGTTAATAAGTAGTGAAGGTGTTGGTGTAACACCCGGTGGGCCAGCAGATAAAGCAGGTTTGAAAGAGGGGGATGTAATCATTGAGTTTGGTGGCGGTGAGGTTGAAAATTCAGATGAATTAATTGTGATGATTCGCAGCAAAAGCGTAGGTGATAAGGTGACGATTAAATATCAACGCAATAATATCATCCGCCAAACAACCGTTACTCTTGCAGCATCTAAGGGGTAGTAAATATGTTTAATATCGGTGGCGGAGAGATACTTGCACTTATTGTGGTGGGCATGATCTTAATTGGCCCAGACCGAATGCCAACTGTGGCTGCAGACGCAGCAAGATTCCTAATTAAAATTAAAAACATGGCGCAAAAAGTAACAAATGAAGTAAGGGATAATCTAGGACCGGGGTATGAAGATTTACAGGTAAAAGACCTACATCCAAAAGCTTTGATCAAAAAACACATCTCTGATGTAATTGATAAATCTGATTTTGAGGTCAAGTCAAAACCAAAGATAGATCCTGATATTTTATGAGTACCAGTGATTTAATTAGGAAAGCGCTAGGGAATGTGATTGACCCTGAGCTTCATAAACCACTACCTGAACTAGGCATGGTGGAATCGGTAGATTTTTCAGCAGGGGTGGCAAAGATCGGTATTTTGCTAACCATAGTTGGCTGTCCGATGAAGGATCGATTAAAGGCAGATATTACGAAGGCGCTTAGTGATCTTGAAGAGATTAAATCTATTGAGGTTATTTTTGGCGTAATGAATGAAGAACAACGAAATAATGTGAAGAAACTTATTAGAGGCGGACGTGAAAAATTTATTCCATTTGCCCAACCTGATTCTTTAACCCGAGTATTAGGGATTGCCTCCGGCAAGGGTGGTGTTGGAAAATCATCATTAACTGTTAATTTGGCGGTAGCAGCAGCAAAGCGTGGCCTTAAAGTAGGAATTTTAGATGCAGATGTTTACGGACATTCAATTCCAAGACTTATGGGAATTTTAGATAAAAGACCGACTGCAATCGATCAAACCTTTATTCCAGTTGAAAATTACGGCGTAAAGGTTGTTTCCATGGAGATGTTCAAACCAGAAAGATCAGATCCAGTTGCTTATCGTGGTCCGTTACTACACAAGGTTCTTGAACAGTTATTAAGTGATGCGTACTGGGGAGATTTAGATTTACTATTACTTGATTTACCACCTGGCACAGGTGATATATCAATTTCACTTGGCCAATTAATCCCCGGATCTGAAATCATTGTGGTCACTACACCTCAAATTGCAGCCGCAGAGGTTGCTGAACGAGCTGGCAGGATTGCTCATCAAATTAAACAACCAGTAATTGGCGTCATCGAAAATATGTCAGAAACGATCTCCGCTACAACTGGAGAAAAAATCTCGATATTTGGAAGTGGTGGAGGAGAAGAAACTGCCAGGCGTCTTAGTGAATTAGTTGGAGCTGATGTTCCACTGCTTGCAAAGGTGCCGTTTGATACAAATATTCGAGAGGGTGGGGATGCAGGTAATCCAATGGTTTTAAGTGATCAAAAAATTATGGATTTATTTGATGCAATCCTTGATCAAATAATTGTTAGGCCAAAATCCTTGGTAGGTGTAAGGCTTAACGTAAATACTTAAGACTTTTTGTTTATTTTTTGAACAATTTCTTCAATTGCATCAGCAATCTCTTGATGCAAGTAATCTTTTGTTGTTACCTCACCAATAGCAGTTCGCAGAGTGGCTAATTCACGTGTTAAGTACTCAGTATCTGCCAGATTTTGCTCATTTCGCTCTCGATCTTCTTTATTCTGCACACGGTCACGATCAGTTTGACGATTTTGTGCAAGCAAAATTAGTGGCGCTGCGTATGATGCTTGCAGCGACAGAATTAAAGTTAGAAAAATAAAAGGATAATTATCAAACTTTAAGTCATCTGGTGCAAGTGAATTCCAAATAACCCAAAATAATACAAAAGTAGTCATGTATACCAAGAATCTAGATGTACCCAAGAATCGTGCAAATCGCTCAGACCAACGGCCAAAGATTTCTGGATCGTAAGAAGGCTTGAGAGTTCTACGAGATTCGCGTGGAAACTCAAGTGAGTTCTTATTAATTTTCTCGTTTGTCATGATTATTCCTCCGCTACTTCTGCTTTGACTAAATCTTTATGGCGCCAGTTCTCTGGTAGTAAGTGATCCAGTACATCATCAACGGTCACAGCACCCAGTAGCCGATCGTTTGTGTCAACAATAGGTGCTGCTAATAGGTTGTAGCTTGCAAGGTGGGATGCAACCTCATGTAACCCAGTCTCAGGCGCAAGTGGGGTGATATCTGAATCTAAAATCCCACCCAGCAAAGTTGCAGGTGGTTCACGAAGTAAGCGTTGAATGTGCACTACACCCATTAATCTGCCAGTAGGTGTTTCAACTGGTGCTCGACAAACAAAAACCTGAGATGCCAGTCCAGGTGCAACTTCAGATAATCTGACTCGAGATAGTGCCTCGGCAACAGTTGCATCAGCTGTTAAAACAATTGGCTCAGTCGTCATCATTCCACCAGCTGTGTAATCCTCATAATCCATTAATCGTGCAACTCCTTCAGCATCTTCTGGCTCCATCAGTGCTAAAAGTTTTTGTGCTTTTTCTTTTCCAATTTCACGAAGTAAATCTGCAGCATCATCAGGATCCATCTCTTCCAATACATCGGCTGCCCTCTCACCCTCCAACTCTGCAAGCAAGGCAACTCTTGATGTCTCATTCATTTCTTCTAGCACATCAGCCAGCCGCTCATCATCTAGCGCACGAGCAATCTCCACTCTTCGTTTGGTATTTAATTCAAGTATCATGGAAGCTAAATCGGCTGGTCGTAAATTTGCTAATACTCCAAGTAGGTTGTTAACGCCTTGATTAGTTTCAGTGGTAGTAATTCCTGAAATTTCAGACCACAGCACAGTGGAGTAGTTTCCACGCTTTCGAAATCCGGTTCCACGGCGCATGATATGAATATGTTCAATAAACCAATCTCCAGTTTTAGAAAGCTCCATCGCAATATCTTCTACAGCAACTTTTTCATCGCTTTCATTTAATGTAACTGTTCGATCTAACATCTCAGCAAGAACTGTTATCTCATTAGTACGCGGCTCAAATTTGCGCATATTCAATAAGCCGGTAATGATTACATGGCCATTATTTATTGAGGTAACTCGAGTAATCGGAATAAAAATTCGCTTCCGTGGTGGCACTTCAATAATCAAGCCAAGAATTCTTGGTGGCTGATTGTTGCTACGCAAGGTTGCGACCGCATCCCTAACCTTTCCAAGCTGATCACCATTTGGGTCAAAGACCCCAGTGCCAGCTAATCGGGCTAGGAATACACGATTTAGGATTGATCCTTTACTTGTATTCATGGAGCAAGGGTATCGTCTAGATTGCAATTCATAATAATAATTAATTTGGAGATAGGTTTTACCTATGAAAGATCAGGACCACACCAAATTACCAACTGGGCGTGATATTCCATTTCTGATTCTTGGCGTGATCGGCATTGGGTCCTCAGGTCCAATTATTGCTAAGAGCACGATGCCAATACCGACATTAATTTTCTGGCGAAACCTAGTCGGTGCATTGATCATGCTGCCTTTTGCGTTGGCTCGAGGTGAGTGGAAAACTGCCACTCAGAGAAATGCAATCCGTTGGTCTGTCTTAGCCGGTGTTTTACTTGCCACACATTTTGTCTGTTTCTTTTGGGCAATGAAGTTAACTAGCGTTGCAACTGGTACGGCACTTACTGCAACTCAACCAATATTTGCTGCATTATTTATAAAACTTGCTGGTGGGCATATTCCAAAAAAGTCCATTGGTGGCATGGTGATTGCATTTTTCTCTGTAGCTTTAATCTCTGGCGTAGATTTAAATCTTTCAGTTCGTGCTTTCCAAGGTGACATGTTGGCAGTCCTTGGTGGAGCGGTAGGGGCGGCTTACATGATCATCGCAGCAAGAGTACAAAAAGACATCTCAACCTCAACATTTACTACTATCTGTTTTGCCACCTGTGCGATCTTAATTTTCCCCGTAGTTTTAATAAGTGAATCAGCGCTCACTGGATTTACAACTACTGAGTGGATTTTGCTTGCTGGATTAATAATTGGTGCCCAATTTTTAGGGCATACACTTTTTAATTTCACCCTAAAAAGAGTTTCACCGGCGGTAGTTTCCTTAGTTGTATTTTTTGAGGTTCCAGTAAGTGCAATCTTGGCTTACCTTTGGCTTGGACAACAACCACCATCGGGCACAATTCCTGGAATCATTGGATTGCTCTTTGGTTGTACGCTATTTGTATTACGT
>SXRC01000019.1 GCA_005793655.1 Actinomycetota bacterium | reverse complement strand
TAATTCATAGGTATCAGTTCCCTCAGCTACTTTATGGATGTATACATCACCAATCCACACAGTTCGTGCATCATCACCAGCAAGTGCTCCTTTGTAATTAACTCTAGATTTCGCATTCGCAACACCGTGATTGACATGAATCCGATGCTCAAGATGTTGACCATCAGTGGCAAAATAAATTCCGTATAAATCAGCAAATGCACCTGAACCAGAAAACTCAACTGTAGGATTTATTCGAACCACTGATCCGCCCACAGAAACTACATATGAAGTGAAATGCGCATCCTTACCCACCACCGCATGGTGCTGGGCTAAATGCACTGCAGTGCGATCCCATTCCTGAAGAGATACAAAGTTTAGGGAGGCACCAGATGCAAGTGATATTTCAATCTCCTCGCCAATAATCCCGCCCCCAACATTTTTAATAATTACGGTTGATTTGCTATTAATTCCTGCGAAAATAACCACTCGGCTCAGCTCTGGAGAATCTTTGCAGCTGCGATTTAATATAACCGGTTCAGTGAGCTCTACATCCTTAGCAATTGAAAGCACCAATACTTTTTCAATTTTCTCACGTATCCGATTAGTTATCAGATCATTGGATGCATAAGCTGGTGGATGATCTGCAGCATTTGCAATCGCCAATGTGACGCCGGTCGGAAGTGAATTCATGCCACTCAATGAAATTCGATCAGCAACCTGAGTTGTTAGATCATGTAGTCCAACTAGCCGCTTTAGCGGGGTAAATCGCCAAGCTTCTTCCCGACCAGTAGGAGTGAGGTAGTTAGTAGTTAATAAACTCACTACCCAACAGCACCTTCCATTTGCATCTCAATCAATCGATTTAATTCCAATGCATACTCCATCGGTAATTCTTTGGCGATTGGCTCGATAAATCCTCGAACAATCATTGCCATTGCCTCATCCTCACCAAGTCCACGAGACATCAGATAGAAGAGTTGGTCATCGCTCACCTTGGACACAGTTGCTTCATGTCCCATTGAAACATCATCTTCTCTCACATCCACATATGGATATGTATCTGATCGAGATATTGTGTCTACTAATAAGGCATCACATTTAACTGTGCTCTTTGAATGATGCGCACCCTCTGCTACCTTCACTAAACCACGATATGAAGTTCGGCCACCGCCTCGGGCAACTGATTTGGAAATAATTGTTGATGATGTATATGGAGCTGCATGCACCATTTTGGCGCCGGCATCTTGATGTTGGCCTTCACCAGCAAAAGCAATAGATAATGTTTCACCCTTTGAGTGGGGACCCATCAAAAATATCGATGGATACTTCATGGTCACTTTTGAACCGATGTTGCCATCAATCCATTCCATAGTTGCACCTTCAGCGCAGGTAGCACGCTTGGTTACCAAGTTATAAACATTGTTGGACCAGTTTTGGATAGTTGTATATCGCACTCGGGCATTCTTCTTTACGATGATTTCAACCACCGCTGAGTGCAATGAATCAGATGAATAAATTGGCGCAGTACAGCCCTCTACATAATGGACGTAAGAATCCTCATCTGCAATGATCAAAGTTCGCTCAAACTGCCCCATGTTTTCAGTATTAATTCGGAAATAAGCTTGCAAAGGGATATCAACCTTTACACCTTTTGGTACATATATAAATGAGCCACCAGACCAGACAGAGGTGTTTAATGCAGCAAATTTATTATCGCCAACTGGAATTACAGTACCGAAGTACTCTTTAAAAATATCCTCATGTGTTCGCAGCGCTGTATCGGTGTCCAAGAAAAGTACGCCCTGCTTCTCAAGATCCGCACGGATTGAGTGGTAAACCACCTCTGACTCGTACTGAGCAGCAACACCAGCGACTAATCGCTTTTTCTCTGCCTCTGGAATCCCAAGTCGATCATAGGTATTTTTAATATCATCTGGCAGATCTTCCCAAGATGTTGCTTGTTTCTCAGTAGAGCGAACAAAGTACTTAATAGTGTCAAAGAAAATTCCACTTAGATCTGATCCCCAACTTGGCATTGGCTTCTTATCAAATAAATTCAAACCCTTTAGCCGCAGGTCTAACATCCATTTTGGCTCACTCTTTTTGGCAGATATGTCTCTAACAACATCCTCATTCAAGCCTCGTCTGCTATTTGAACCGGCATCTGTTTTATCCGACCAACCGTATTCATACTTTCCAATTCCATCTAACTCTGGATGGGCAATCTGGGTCATTAGCGGACTCCTTCTTTGATTTTGGATTTTACTCGAGGGGAAATATTTGCTGGTATGAATGTGGTGCAGACACCATCACCACGTGCGATTGTTGCAAGACGTTGTACATGTGTTCCTAGTATTGCTGAAAATGCGGCTGTCTCTGCTTCACAAAGTTGCGGAAATTCTGATGCAACATGTGCAATCGGACAATGGTGCTGACAAATCTCTTCACCATGTCCCATTTTATCTGTGGAAGAGGCGTAACCTTCCTTGGTTAAAAGCTTTGATAATGCCTTGGTTTTTTCAACGATTGATTTACCAGAATTCTTTATCGCATCACCCTTGCGTTCAATATCAGCAGCTCTAGTTTTAGCAAACTCATCAACCAAATGAGCACCATTTTTGCTTGCCATAAACTTCAGTGCTGCTACCGCTAAGTCATCGTAGGAATGCTCAAACTTTTCACGACCGGAATCTGTCATTACAAAAACTTTTGAAGGACGGCCACGACCTCGACTAATCATTTGATAGGGATCTCGCGGTGTTAATACCCCTTCGTCAATTAGTGAGTCTAAATGCCGCCTGATTCCTGCTGGCGTAATAGATAATTTCTGCGCTAACTCAGCAGCGGTCATTGGACCGCCCTCCAGAATCACACGGGCGACCTGATCACGGGTCTTATCTGACTCAATGTTTTTCACAACATAATTGTTGCGTAATTCGTCGGTAAATGCCAACCCAGCCCTGCCCAAATCCTTGTGAAATACGCCCTACCCAGTAATAAATCAAGCCCTGAAAGCAGGTGAAGCAATAGGCTTAAATCATGTTGGTAGGAAAAAGATCAATTGCAGGTCGTTTTTTTACCCTTTTAGTTTTCCTTCAGGGAGCGCTAATCGTCACTGGTGGGGCTGTGAGGGTCACCGGTTCAGGATTGGGTTGCCCAACTTGGCCAGAGTGCACCCCAGGTTCTTATACCCCAGTGCCAAATCAAGCTGAAGGACAAGTACATGCCTGGATAGAGTTTGGGAATCGATTATTGACCTTCGTCTTGCTGATCACAGCGCTAGCAGTTCTAATACTCTCAGTACGGATCACTAAAGCTGTAACTGCGAAAAACAGAGTTAGGTTTCTAGCAGCTTTACAAATTCTTGGAATTCTAGGACAGGGATTATTGGGTGGAATCACAGTGTTGGCTGATCTACATCCTCTACCCGTTGCAGGCCATTTAATCTTGTCAATTTTCTTAGTCAGTGGTGCAATCTCCTTACGGTATGAGGTAGTCGGACTCCAGCAAGAAAAGCCAACTGGATTAGTTCAGTTTCTACTACCGATCTATATTTGGCTGACCTTATCGGTCATCGTAATAGGCACGGTGGTGACTGGAAGTGGACCCCATGCTGGAGATGAGAAAGCCCAGCGATTTGGTATTAATGCCAGGGTGATCTCTTGGCTGCATGCTGATGTCGTAATTGCGCTACTGATTTTAAGTGCCTTACTTTATTTAATTATCAGGCAAAGTGGTTCAAAGATCTTAAAAAAGCGAATGGGAATCTTTCTAATTATTGCTCTAGGGCAAGGATCGATTGGTTATATCCAGTACTTCACTGGCTTACCAGAGGCTTTAGTGGCAGCTCATTTATTGGGTGCTACCTTGGTGTGGGGTGCGGCCTGGTCCTTGATCAAGGTGGCAGATTCTGGATATAGATTACAGAGGCTAACTACATGAAACTTGAAAAATGGCAAGAACTTGATGACCAAGCGGTAGCTGTTGCCCGGGCATTGGCAATGGATTCGGTTCAAAAAGTAGGTAATGGCCATCCAGGAACTGCAATGTCACTGGCACCTGTTGCCTACACATTGTTTCAAAGGATTCTCAAGCACGATCCTGCAAATCCAAATTGGATTGCGCGAGACAGATTTATTCTTTCCTGTGGTCACTCCTCACTCACTCTTTATATTCAACTCTATTTTTCTGGTTACGGTATTACATTAGAGGATCTTAAAAGTTTTAGAACATTTAATTCCTTAACCCCTGGCCATCCAGAGTATGGCCACACCATCGGAGTTGAAACAACAACCGGCCCTCTTGGTCAAGGATTAGCTAATGGGGTCGGCATGGCCATGGCTGCAAGATATGAAAAAGGAATGCTAGATCCACAAAATAGCACCAGTATTTTCGATCACAATATCTGGGTTCTGTGTTCAGATGGAGATTTGCAAGAGGGTGTTAGTGCTGAAGCCTCTTCACTGGCTGGTACTCAGCATTTGGGCAACTTGAAGGTTATTTACGATGACAACCGAATTTCAATTGAGGGTGATACCCATCTTGCATTCACTGAAGATGTTTCTGCCAGATATCGTGCCTATGGTTGGCATGTAATAGAGGTTGCAGCGAAGAAGGATGGTGATGTAGATCGCGATAAGTTGGAGACAGCACTCCTATCTGCTGTAAATGAAAAAAATCGACCGGTTCTAATTAGATTGCACACTGTTATCGCCTGGCCAGCGCCAAATGCAAGTGGGACTGCGAAATCACATGGTTCAGCTCTCGGTGCCGATGAAGTTGCAGCAACTAA
The DNA here is from genome assembly GCA_005793655.1 of Actinomycetota bacterium. GTDB lineage: Bacteria > Actinomycetota > Actinomycetes > Nanopelagicales > Nanopelagicaceae > Nanopelagicus. Next base: position 351 of record SXRC01000019.1, on the reverse strand, counting down.
AATCAAACTTGCCTTGGATCCAAATGAAACATTTATTGCACCCCAACTGGTTATTGATCATGTGCGAAAGATTAAGGAACGTGGTGCAAATCTATATAAGCAGTGGCAAACTGATTTAATATCTTGGCAAAAATCCAATCCGCAACAAAGTCAATTACTAAATAGATTACTCTCAAAGCAATTACCTCAGGAATGGGATAAAGAGTTACCGATATTTCCTAGTGATAAGGAGATTGCAACTAGAGCAGCTTCAGGAAAAGTTATTGCGGTAATTGCAAAGAACTTGCCTGAATTTTGGGGTGGCTCTGCAGATCTTGCTGAAAGCAACAACACCACTATTGAAGCCGGTAC
>SXRC01000118.1 GCA_005793655.1 Actinomycetota bacterium | reverse complement strand
TCAATAAGCACTGGGTGATTTGGAGTGATTGCCGTTGCCTTCTCAATGAAGCCACGCAGTGACTCCTCGTCATAAACAATCTCCATACCCCGGCCACCTAAAACATACGACGGTCTAACCAAAACTGGATAGCCAATATCAGCAGCAATCTTTGCTGATTCATCATATGAATTCGCCATGCCAAACTTTGGGGCTGATAAATTATTTGCCTTTAGTAATTCTCCAAACGCTCCCCGTTCTTCTGCTAAATCAATTGCGTCAGGTGAAGTCCCCAATATCGGAATGCCAGCTTCTAATAAGCCACGTGCTAGACCTAATGGAGTTTGGCCACCAAGTTGTGCGATGACACCTAATACTGGTCCAGCCGCATACTCAGCAGCAATTACCTCTAAAACATCTTCCAAAGTTAACGGCTCAAAATATAATCTATCTGAAGTGTCGTAATCAGTTGACACAGTTTCAGGATTGCAGTTAATCATGATTGTTTCATAGCCTGCCTCTCGTAAAGCAAATGAGGCGTGCACACATGAGTAATCAAACTCAATTCCTTGACCTATTCGATTGGGACCACTTCCTAAGATAATTACCGCAGTTTTGCTTCGAGGAAGCACCTCACTCTCTTCGTCATAAGCGGAGTAGTAGTAAGGAGTTAGCGCTGCAAACTCACCAGCACAGGTGTCTACCGTTTTATACACGGGACGTATCTTGAAATTATCTCTCGCAATCTTTATTTGGCTCTCCTGCGTATTACGCAGAGTAGCTACTTGTGCATCTGAAAATCCCATCATCTTTGAAGCCCTAAGGAGTTCTTTACTAAGTTCTGCAGATTTTGAAACGCTATCAGCTTGATGATTTATCTGATTAATTTGTTCTAAAAACCATGGATCAATTTTTGTTGCTTGATAAACCTCATCCACTGTTGCGCCATTCGCCATCGCCATCTGGACTTGCTGCAATCTAAACTCAGTTGGAATTTGCATTTTTTTCAGCAATTCATCCTTGTTCATCTGTGGCCATGTGAAGGTTGCTCCCACTTTTTCTAATGATCGCAATGCTTTTTGCAGTGCTTCTGGGAAACTTCTACCAATCGCCATTACTTCGCCAACACTTTTCATAGTCGTTGTTAACCGAACATCAGCCTCAGGAAATTTTTCAAAGGCAAACCTTGGAACTTTGACTACGACATAATCAAGTGCTGGTTCAAAAGATGCTGGAGTCGATCTAGTAATATCATTATCAATCTCATCTAATGAGTAACCAATAGCCAATTTTGTAGCAATTTTTGCTATTGGAAATCCTGTAGCTTTTGAGGCGAGAGCTGATGAGCGTGAAACGCGGGGATTCATTTCGATAACAATTATCCGGCCATCAAGTGGATTAACTGCAAATTGAATATTACAACCACCGGTAGCCACGCCAACCTCTCGAATGATGTCGATCGAAAGATCACGCAGTTTTTGATATTCAACATCGGTTAAGGTCATTGCTGGGGCCACCGTAATTGAATCACCAGTATGAACACCCATTGGATCAATATTTTCAATACTGCAAACAATCACTACGTTGTCATTATGATCTCGCATCACCTCAAGCTCATACTCTTTCCAGCCGATAATTGACTCTTCCAGTAAGACCTCTGTAGTTGGGCTATGACGCAAACCTGCTCCTGCAATCTGTTGAAGATCAGATTCGTTGTAAGCAATTCCAGATCCAAGCCCACCCATCGTGAAGGATGGTCGCACTACCACTGGATACTTCAAATCTTGCGCAGCTGCCAGGCACTCTTGCATTGAATGACATATTTGAGATCGTGCGGATTGTCCACCAATTGTTTCCACTATTTTTTTAAATACTTCACGATCCTCACCACGCTTTATGGCATTAACATCTGCTCCAATTAACTTGGCGCCATATTTTTCAAATGCACCACGCTCGTGAAGTAACATTGCAGCATTTAGGGCTGTCTGGCCCCCCAGTGTGGCCAACACAGCGCTAGGCCTTTCTTTTTCTAAGATCTTTTCGATTACATCAGGTGTAATTGGCTCAATGTATGTAGCATCTGCAAACTCTGGATCAGTCATAATTGTTGCCGGATTAGAGTTAATCAAAATTACTCTAATTCCTTCAGCACGCAAAACTCGGCAAGCTTGAGTTCCAGAATAATCAAACTCACAAGCTTGACCAATAACAATTGGACCACTGCCTATTACTAAGACACTCTCGATTGATTTATCTCTAGGCATTGATTGCCTTAAGACCTAGTTTTGGTGTTTGCATTAAATCAACAAATCTTTGAAATAAATATGATGCATCGTGTGGTCCAGCGCAGGATTCTGGGTGGTATTGAACAGAAAAAGCCGGTACTGAGATTAATTCCATACCCTCAACCACTGAATCATTTAAGGAGATATGAGTTACACGTCCATTTCCATACACAGTCTTGAAGTCGTGATCCTTAGGAGCCGCTACGGCGAAGCCATGATTTTGAGCAGTGATCTCAACTTTGCCAGTTGTTAAATCGATTACCGGCTGATTGATGCCCCTGTGTCCAAATGGTAATTTATAGGTTTCAAAACCTAGCGCTCTACCTAATATTTGATGACCAAAACAGATTCCAAAAAAAGGTATCTCCTCCTGTAATACCTTGCGAACTAATTCAACAACTGCTGTCATAGTTGAAGGATCACCTGGCCCGTTGGAAAGGAACACTCCATCAGGTGATAAAGATTTAATCTGTTCAAAAGTGGTATCAAGTGGCAGTACATGAACTTGAATACCTAGATTAGACATCGCCCGTGGTGTGGCTGACTTTATGCCAAGATCAATAGCTGCCACTTTAAATCTTGTAGCAACCCCTTTTGGAGGATTCACTATATAAGGTTCTTTGGTTGTTACATCCGCTGCGAGAAATGCGCCACTCATTATTGGAAATTGTCTAACCTTACTTACCATCTCTTCTTTTGTAAGATTTGTATCACTAAAAATACCCACTCGCATCACACCAAGATCTCTTAGATGTCGAGTGATCGCTCTGGTATCTACACCTTGAATTCCTACAACTTCAGCATCAATCAGTTCTTGTTCCAAAGTTTTCTCACTTCGCCAGTTACTAGCAATTGGAGATGGATTGCGCACCACGAAGCCTGACACCCAGATTTTTTTTGATTCCTTGTCTGCGGTATTAACTCCAGTATTGCCCACATGTGGAGCAGTCATAATCACTACCTGCTTGTGATAGGAGGGATCAGTTAAGGTCTCCTGATATCCGGTCATGCCAGTTGAAAAAACCGCCTCGCCAAAAGTTTCACCAATTTTTGCCCAAGAAAGTCCTTCAAAAATCCGACCATCATCTAGGACCAAATAAGCAGGTGAGCGTTTAATCATTAACTTTTCACTCTTTATCTATTAACTCTTTATTTACCACTATCTGTTTGCCGTTATAGAAGACATCAGTAACAGTTGTTGGTAACTCCATTCCACCAAAAGGGGTGTTCTTACTCCTTGAATGCAAACGCTTTGGATTGACCTGCCAAGAAGCGGCTGGATCGATCAATATTAAATTTGCTGACTGATTCACAGCAATTTCCTGCCCCTGTTGTGGGTAGCCGGCAATTTTCGCTGGTTGAATTGACATTCGATTAACCAAATCAGACCAATTCATCAATTTACTTTCGATCATAGTTTTGACTACTACCGACAACGCAGTTTCAAGACCAACCATGCCAAAAGCTGCTGAATGCCATTCACAATCCTTGTCCTCTGTGGGGTGTGGTGCGTGATCAGTTGCCACAATATCAATGATTCCTTCAGCTAAGCCTTCACGCAATGCCATCACATCTTTTTGAGTTCTAAGTGGCGGGTTTACCTTATAAATCGGATCATAATTTTCAACTAAATCATCAGTGAGCAGAAGGTGATGTGGCGTAACCTCTGCTGTGACTTGTATCCCGCGTGCTTTTGCCCATCTGATGAGATCTACTCCCCCAGCAGTTGTCACATGACAAATATGTAATCGTGATTGCACATGTTCGGCGAGCAAAATATCTCTAGCAATAATCGCCTCCTCGGCAATCGCTGGCCAACCTTTTAAGCCGAT
>SXRC01000117.1 GCA_005793655.1 Actinomycetota bacterium | reverse complement strand
ATGTATCTCTGCCTCTGTGCCACTTGCCATTCTGCAATCAGTGTGCGGCATTACCAAGATGCGATTAACGTTAAGCAAGGTGGTGGCAAGGATTAAGGTTCGAAGCACATCCTCAGTCACTCTTGCGCCGGCATTTCTTAAAATTTTGGCATCCCCTGATTTCATACCAACGATACGAAGTGGATCAATGCGTGAATCCATGCAGGTAATAATTGCTAATCCTTTTTTAGCCTCTCCAGTTAACTCTTGGGATTTAAACCCTTTAATAAACTCAGCATTTGCTGCAAATATGTCATCAAATGAGCTCATTAATTTTTAACCTGTGACCTTGCTTTATCAGCTAGATAAATTCCAATTAATACCACTGCGCAGCCAATTAGTTGAATCGTAGTAAATGCCTCATTTAGTAACCACCAGGCAATCACCCCGGCAAATATTGGTTCAATCATGCCAATAACACTACTTGTGCTTGCCGATAACTCTCTTATTCCAGTTACGGTTAGCAGATAAGGAATTACTGTTCCAATTACTACTATCCATAAAATCAGTGCCCAGCCAGGTGCGGTGTAGTCGGAGAGATTTCCTTCCAACGAGTAGGTGTTAGTTAGATATTCATATGGGAAATTCCACCACGGCAGGATTAACGCCCAGAAAATTGCTGCCACCCCAATACCCCAAGTCATTAAAGAAAGCGGGCTTCGAGTTTGAGTAAGCCGATCAGCAGTCAAGAAGTAGTAAGCCAAGGCAAATGCATCAGCAAAGGCGACCGCTACCCCAATTGGATGCAGTGTTGTTTCACTCCAAATTTGTGAAACTAGTATCAATCCAAAAAATGCACAGGCGATTCCCACCCACATAATGGGGGAGATATGTTTCTTTTTTACAAACCTTAAATACAGAGCAATCCAGATTGCTGCCGTAAATTCAATAATCAAAGCAACTGAGACATATAAATATTTAATTGCAAAGAAATAGAAAGAGGTGACTGCAGAAACACCTATTATTCCAAAGAGAATTAAATCTTTTAATTCATCACGACGTGCGTAGAGTTGACGTTTGCCTTTAATAAGTGCAAAAGAAAGGAGTATTAAGGCAGCTGCGGTGGACCTAATCTGCGTTAACCTAAAGGCATCCATATCTGCCTCGCGTAATATTTTTGCAGCAACTCCTCCTAGGGCAAAGCCCATGGCAGCTGTAATTAAAAGGAATTCACCACGATGTTTCACAGAAGGCACCCTACATTAGAGTAATTACTTTACTTAAATTTAAAAGGCTGCCTCAGCAATATTCATAATCTCACCATTTTCAGATTCAACTACTGCACGCTCAACTGATATATGGGGTAGCACTGATCTAACAAAAAACTTAGCTGAGGCTATTTTGCCATTATAAAACTCAGTATCACGTCCTGCATTTGCGAGTTTATTTTGTGCAATATCTGCCTGGCGAAGCAGCAACCAAGCAATGATTAAATCACCAGTTGCCATCAACAATCTTGAGGTATTAAGTCCAACCTTATAAATCTCTTTTGGATTTTCTTGTGACTCCATTGCAACACCAACCATATGACCAATCATCGCTTGCACATCTTCTAACGCCTTAAGCAGAGCTTTCTTTTCCTCCGCTAAATTGCCACCAGTAGAGGCAAACTTGGCAATCTCTTTACCAATAATTGTGATTGATCTGCCTCGGTCTCTTACAATCTTACGGAAGAAGAAATCTAATCCTTGAATTGCAGTAGTGCCTTCATACAATGTATCTATTTTGGCATCTCGCACATACTGCTCAAGTGGCCAGTCAGTTGTAAAGCCCGAGCCACCAAAGGTTTGTAATGATTCTGTGCCAAGCAATGTCCATGATTTTTCACTTCCGTAACCTTTAACAATCGGCAGTAATAGGTCATTAACCAAGTGCAAATCCTCAAGTTTTTCCTTATCTCCACCTTCTGCTTCAGCCAGTGCGAATGCGTCTTGGATGGTTGCGGTATATAAAACTAACGCCCGCATTCCTTCAGAGTATGACTTTTGCACGATCAAAGATCTGCGCACATCAGGGTGCTTAATAATTTCAACCCGTGGACTGTTCTTATCCTTTGCCACAGTTAGATCAGGACCTTGCACACGAGTCTTTGCATATGAGAGTGCTTGTTGGTAGCCAGCACTTAGTGTTGCAATCGCTTTGGTGCCCACCATCATCCGTGCATACTCAATTACTTTGAACATTTGGGCACTAACTTCATGAACTTCACCAAGCAAATATCCAACAGCAGGCTCTTTTTCACCTAAGTTCATTTCACAGGTAGTAGAGACATTTAATCCCATTTTATGTTCCAGCTTTGTCACATAAACACCATTACGTTTGCCAAGTTTGCCAGTGTCAAAATCAAACATAAATTTTGGAATCATGTAAAGATCAAGTCCTTTTGTGCCGGCAACACCACCTTCTGGCCTCGCTAAAACAAAGTGAACAATATTTTCAGTTAAATCAGAATCACCTGATGTAATAAATCTTTTTGTGCCAGTGATATGCCAAGTTCCATCTGGCTGCTTGACTGCTT
>SXRC01000116.1 GCA_005793655.1 Actinomycetota bacterium | reverse complement strand
TTGTTACTGGCCGGATTTCTTTTTTAGCACCGCTGTACTCACCAATATCATCTTCATTTAAATCAGTGCGCTTTAGTAACTCTTCTCGCCACTGTCTTGCTGCAATAGTGTTAGTCACCAAAATTAAAGTAGTAGCTTTTGCATGTGCCATTGCCGCTGCACCGACAATTGTTTTCCCGGCACCGCAGGGGAGTACAACAACACCGGAGCCACCATGCCAAAATCCCTCAGCCGCCAACTCTTGGTATCTCCGAATTTTCCAACCATCTTGTTTAAGTGAAATGTCATGACGCTCACCATCAACATAGCCAGCAAAATCCTCTGCTGGCCAACCTAATTTGAGAAGTGCTTGCTTTAAGAACCCCCGCTGACCTGGGTGAACCACAATAGTTTCATCATCTAATTGCTTACCAAGAAGTGGTGCAACCTTCTTACCTCTGGTTACCTCTTTTAACACTGCAGGATCATTTGAAACTAATATCAAACCGTGCACTGGGTGCGCTTCAAGACGCAGACGCCCATACCGTGACATTGTTTCGGCAATATCAACTAGCAATGCATGTGGAACCGCATACCTTGAATATTTAATTAATATATCTATTACCTCTTCAGCATCATGGCCTGAAGCTCTTGCATTCCAAAGCCCAAGTGGTGTTAGGCGGTAAGTGTGAATATGTTCGGGTGATTTTTCTAATTCAGCAAAGGATGCGATAGATCTGCGGCATTCATCGGAGAGAATATGATCTATATCTAGTAGAAGTGTTTTATCACTTTGAACGATTAATGGGCCATCACTCATTTAAGCAACTCATTGATGAATGCATTAATCAATTTAATTCGTGGCTCCAGAGTAGAAATCTTTATAAACTCACTTGGCGCATGTGCGCCATGTCCCTCAGCACCTAAACCATCTAACACTTTGGCACCAGCGGCTGCTGCAAGATTTCCATCACTTGCACCGCCAACACTGGCACTACCAATCTTTGCCAAACCCAGCGAGGCAGCAACAGCCTCTAACTTTTCATACAAAGCCATTGTGCTGCTCTCTTCAAGTGGTGGGCGATTGATACCACCTGTAATTTCAACCTTTGCGATATCACTTTTTAGATTTTTAATTGATTTATCAATTCGTTCAAGCTCTGCACTGGTAAAAGATCTAACATCAATATCTAGGGTAGCTATTGCAGGCACAGTATTTGTAGTGGTCCCTGATTTCATCACAGTTGGTACAGCAGTGGTGCCAAATTTTGGATTTTCTAAAGCAGAAATTTGCAAGACTAGTTTTGCAATTTCAGTTGTCGCATTAATTCCTTTTTGTGGCTCTAATCCTGCGTGGGCAGCAAGTCCAGTTACCTTAATTTGGTACATCGCAGTTCCTTTGCGACCAGTTTTAACCTTGCCATCTAACGAAGCTTCAAAAACCAGTACTGCATCTACGCCTTTAGATAACTTAATAATTAAATCTTTTGAGGTAGCGCTACCAGTCTCTTCATCTGTGGTTGCAACCAAAGCCACTTTACTTTCAGCATTTGCAATACCAACTAACGCATACAAAGCTTGGATAAAGCCAGTTTTCATATCAAAGACCCCAGGCCCAGTGGCCTTATCACCATTTATCTGCCAAGTTGGAGTAAATGATCCAGTGGGCCAAACAGTGTCTAGGTGACATAACAAAAGAATCTTTGGATTTTTGGCACCCCACCAAAACACTGGCCGGCCATTTTCAGTTATCTTCTCTGCCTTATTCTTCAAAAGTTCATTAGCGATTTCAACAGCTAATGTAATTACTTCATCGCATGCTGCTAAATCCTCAGTAGGTGACTCACACTCAACTAAGCGTTGGATATCAGATAGTGCACTCACAGGTCTAAGTCTGCCTTATTTTCCAAAATGGTGAGTGTGGGTGCTACGCCATTGATTCGCGGGATACGAAACTGCGTGATTTCACCAGTTGTCTCATCTCGGGCGGTCAGAGTGCCTAGAGATATCGAGATTGGCTCAATAATTCGATTTGAAACAGAACCATTATTGTCTGCGTAACTGATCATCAGTGTTTTTCTATCAGCAATATATTGGTTTATTAACGACAAAGTCTCATTTGATGATGTGCCAGAAACAATTGGTTCAACTTTTCGACTGCGCTCCCCAGCTCTAATAGTTTTAACCGCTGTCTGCACGAGGGCATCCTTTGGTGAGCTAAATTCAGAAATAATTCTAGGTGGCCTTGGTCTTGACTTTGCTCTTCTTAAATTTGGTTGGGATAACAAAATACCACCTGCGTTTTCAGCTGCCGGCAGATAGCCATACTCTCTCAATTCACTAATCACCTCAGCTAATTCAAAATCACTAACCAGGACTTGTGGTGCAATTTTTCGCAACCGTAAATGCTCACACTTTTTATCATGCAGGATTTGCTGAATCATTCCTTCGTCTTCACATCTGATGTATGAGTGTGCAGTGCCCACTCTTAACTTTCCATGTCGCTTGGCAACATCTGCAATCAGATAATCAAGTGGTTGAGGCATTGGAGTTTTTGATATTTTAATTAAAAAAGTTTTAATTTGATCGCCAGTTTTTCCATGGTCTAAGCCTCGGCGAATTGATCCTTCACTAAATCGGTATACCGTTGCACCACCCCTACTTTCAATATCAGCAATTGTTCCCATTTCTGCTGAAAGTTCTGGAGTTAATGGGCCTGGGGCAACTGCACTGTTATCTGCTTGAATTAAAATGTGATCAACTGGTTTTGGCAGGGATGCCTCAACACCTAGTACATCTTTCTCGGTTAATAGATTAATTCCAAAGGTTGAAATCCCACCTTGCCCAGTTATTCCTAACCACTCTGCCTCACGTAAATTCCATTCCACAAAATCTTTATTTGCTTTTTGATGGTTAAACCATTTGACAACCGATTGAATTGAATTTAAGTCAGGTGTGATTTGTGGATTTTCTTGCAATACTTTTAATGTAGTTTTTCTTATCAGTGCAACACCTGCACGATCTAACTCTGGACCAAGGGGTGCAATATTTTTATCACTTATCTTCCC
>SXRC01000115.1 GCA_005793655.1 Actinomycetota bacterium | reverse complement strand
GGTGAGCCAAAATCAGTTTCATTGATCGGTTTATTAGTCTGGTCCTTGTTAGAACCAGCTGGTGATGTCAACAAAGGATTTGGTTTAAAGCTAAAACATAGTTGGCGGCCAATTACTCGAAACCCAGCGGCGCTTTCAACTCGGCTGACAGATTTTATTACGGTGGTCACTGGTGAGATGCCAGTGGCTAAAGATAATTGCGATATGTGTAATTACTTAACGCAGCGCCGAGATTTTATTGGCGCAAAGTAGCGGTATATCTAGGCATCATCCTCACCAAACTCAGTGTTATCTATCTTACTTTTTTTGATCGCATCCTTTGCATCAGATGCGTAGGTGTGAGGTACATACTCCTGTTTGGATAACTGGGCGATTTTTTCCATTAGTTGATTAGTCAAAGTTCTAAGTAAGGCCAGATCAGTTGAATCACCATCAAGGTAAATAGCCTCACCAAATACCATCTCAACTCGTCTTACCTTTGGCACCACCTGACCAGTTGGTTGAATCTCTGCAGTATTAAACATCGCAACTGGAATAATTGGCGCCCCAGATTCAATTGCTAACCGTGCAATACCGGTGCGTCCCTTATAAAGGCGACCATCTGGTGATCTTGTTCCTTCTGGATAAATTCCAATGCAGTGACCCTCTTTTAACAAGCGCAAACCAGTTAATAAAGCTGCCTCACTTCGCTTGCCGCCAGAACGATCAATCGGCACCTGACCTAAAGCGATAAAGGTTAATTTCTTAATGAAGCCAGCTAAACCAGGTGAGGTGAAGTACTCACTCTTTGCTAAGAAGGTGACATTACGCGGAACAACTAGGGGCATAAAGATTGAGTCACTAAATGAGAGGTGATTTGATGCGATGATTACCGCTCCATTGGTGGGCACATTTCGAAGACCAGTAACCTTTGGTCTAAAGAGCAACATCAAAAGTGGAATCAAAAAGGATTTCAACAGCCGGTATGCCATATCCCCTAATTTAGTGGCAAAGGGAATCTATGACACCATCTGAGCGTGAATTCAATTCCAAATGCTGCAGGATTCACCCTTCCTGGGGGGAAAATCGGCGTGTTAGTTTTGCATGGATTTACCAGCACACCGATCGCTATAAAACCGTGGGCAGATTTTTTTAACCAACAAGGCTTTACCGTCAGTGCGCCATTACTTCCAGGCCATGGCAGCAATTGGCAAGAGCTAAATGAAATGAGTTGGCAGGATTGGTATGCCGCGGTCGAAAACGCTTTTAATGAGTTAAAAGGTAAGTGTGAGCGAGTATTTATCGCTGGCTTCTCAATGGGCGGCACCCTAGCACTTAGGTTGTGCCAGATTCATGGCAATCAGATTGAAGGGCTGATGCTGCTTAATACCCCAATTCATGATCGCAGATGGTTTATGAAGTTAATGCCGCTGGCCAAATTTTTAATTCCTTCAATTAAGAAAGGCCCAACAGATGTTGCCGCACCCAACCCACCAAAACATGCGTATGGTCGCACCCCACTAAAAGCATTTGATTCCCTGCGCCAACTTTGGCGAGTTGTTGAGCGAGATTTATACCTGATTGATTTGCCAATTATGGTCGCCTATTCAACTAATGATCACGCAGTTGATCCAGCTAATTCTCAAACCATAGTTGATAATATTTTTTCAGTTGATATCAGAGAGGTGGTATTTGAAAATTCTTATCACAACGTCTCAATTGATTTTGATTCACAGCAGTTAAATATCGAAAGTAAATTATTTATCGAAGATGTACTGGCTGGAAAATTAAAGCGGGGAAGTGATTTTAATGAGTCAGATATCGTCGATGCTCAATTTGATTCAATCATCTCTGGCCTATCACTTGATCAATCAGCACCGACCACCTATCTAGATGAATTATCTAGAATTGAAGAATCAGAGCGGTTCAGACCACCCAACCCTAAAAAGATTGACCTAGATCAGATACAGCGGATAGCTGCCGCTTTATTTGTGGGAAGTGGCGTCTATCTTCTTTTATTTGGCTTTACCGATTTTGAAATCTTTGGTCCTTGGCCGGCCATTCTGGGATATCTCACCTGCGTTGCCACAATAATCTGGCGCACAGCAAGGCGTGATGATAATTTTGAAGACGGGGCTAGCCTCTAACTAAATCAGCTGCGCCAATTACACCAGCATCATTACCAAACTTGGCGGCAATTACTTTTGGTAACAAATGAGTTCCAGCAAATGGCATGTATTTTTCCATTGCAGCTCGCACTGGTGCTAAAAATAATTCACCAGCCTGCACTACCCCTCCGCCAACCACAATTGCTTGCGGATCAAGCAGTAATGTGTAGGAGGCACAGGCACTGCCCAACCAATCTGCTTGCTTATTAAAAGCTGAGATTGCCAACTGGTCACCATTTTTTGCAGCTTGAGTCAGAATCTCACCGGTTAAATTATTAATCTCACCAGCTGTGGCTAGCAAGGCCTTAGCAGCAACTGGATCAGATGCAATCGCATCTTTTGCATATCGCATTAAAGCGCTACCTGAGGCGTACTGCTCAATACAACCGTATGCACCACAACCACACAAAATACCTTTTGGCTGCACAATCATGTGGCCAAACTCAGCGCCAATACCATTTGCTCCCCTAAATAATTTGCCATCAATCACCAAACCCCCACCCATGCCGGTGCCGATAATGAAAAACATAACTGGATTAAAACCTTTTGCGTTACCAAACTTATACTCAGCCCACATTGCTGCATTGGCATCATTTTCAGCAATCACCGGAAAATCAAATACTTTTTTGATCTCGGCAACAAAGTTTAATTTACTTAAATTGGCAATATTTGGTGCACCTACTATCGTGCCTTGATCTGCAGAGATTAATGCAGCGACGCAGATACCAATTCCAGCAATCTCATGCTTTACGCTTAACTCTTTGATTAATTCAACAATGGCGGCAATAAGTTCTTTTCCACCAGCAGCTGGAGTTACTCTGCGCGCAGAATCAATAATTTTGCCACTGCCATCGACAACACCACCTAATACTTTGGTGCCACCGATATCAATCCCAATTGTTAACGCTGATGAGGCTATCTTTATGCTCAATTAGTTTTCCAGTTTTTCCTTTAACTGTTTCAAAGCTAGATCAATGGTGGATTTCTCAGCTTTTATCCGCATAGTTGGCGGCACTGGCATTGAAAGTGCCACAGTCAATTCAAAGGTGACTTCAGTTTCATCGCCATTATCTTTAACAATATAAGCTCCACTCATTTCAGTAAGCAGATCTGCATCCTCTAACGAAAAATCAACACGATCTGGATATCCAGCCCAGTCGTAATTCAAAGTTGGCTTATCTTTTAACGCCCCTGCATCTACTGAGAGATTCACCTGGGTTGGCCTGCCCTGACCATCACTGACCAACACATTTGCTGCTTTAAATGAGGTTGACCATGAGGGGTAATTGGCAATATCAAACAAGACAGCTCTTACCTCATCAGCAGAGGCGGAGATTGCAATGGTTGAGGAGGATGTTTCAGACATGGGATTAGGCTACCCCTAAGTAGTACTACCTCTCACCTACCTTAAATTAATACCTCTTTTCCTAGTCTAATCCCCCTCCTTGCTAGTAGCGTGGGAGCATGAATCAAATAACTATTCCAGCCCTGGTCCCTGCCGCAGTTGATGGCAATCTAACTAATTTGATCTCCGAACGTGCTTGGTTTGAACCAGAGCGCGTACTTGTCTCTCGCCCAATGGGCGATGGTTGGCAAGCAGTTACCGCTAAAGAGTATGAAGAGGAGATTAAATCAGTTGCTAAAGGTTTAATCGCAGCTGGTATTTCATTTGGTGATCGGGTTGCGATCATGGCAAAGACTCGTTATGAGTGGACTGTTTTAGATTTTGCAATTTGGTATGCAGGTGCAGTACCGGTGCCAATTTATGAAACCTCAAGCGCCGAACAAGTGGAGTGGATTTTATCTGACTCTAGCGCGGTGGCAATAATTGTTGAAACACCAGCTCTTGTTGAGCTTGTGACGCCAGTAATGCCAGCTAGTTGTAAGAAGATTTGGAATATTACCTATAACGCACTTGCTACTTTATCTCATGAAGGAAAAGATGTAAGTGAAGAGGAGATAACCAAGCGCAGGGCTGGATTAAAACCTGAAACATTGGCAACTTTAATTTACACATCAGGCACTACTGGTAAGCCAAAGGGTGTGCAATTAACTCATGGAAATTTCCTCTCTGAGTGTGGAAATGTGGTAAACGGCGCCAGTGATCTGTTCTTAAAACCTGGTGGATCAACACTATTGTTTTTGCCAGTTGCACACGTATTTGGTCGAATGGTCCAAATTGGTTCAATCACCGCAGGATTACACCTTGCCCATTGCAGTGATCTGACTAAATTGCCTAAAGACCTTGCATCATTTAAGCCAACATTTGTATTAGCTGTTCCTCGAATCTTTGAGAAAATTTATAACGGCGCAGAGGCAAAAGCTGAAGCAGGTGGCAAGGGAAAGATTTTCCGTAAGGCTGCAGAGGTTGCAATTGCCTATAGTCGAGCAACGGATACAAATAAAATCGCACCGCTACTTAAATTGCAACACGGCTTATTTGATAAATTGGTTTATTCCAAGATTCGCCATGGCTTAGGCGGCCGAGTTGAGGCTGCAATTTCAGGTGGTGCTCCGCTGGGTGAGCGACTTGGCCACTTCTATCGCGGTGCTGGCGTTCGAGTACTTGAAGGCTATGGATTAACCGAAACCACAGCTGGCGCCACACTTAATTTAACATCTGCTCACAAAGTTGGCACCGTTGGCAAACCTATTCCAGGAACCACAATCAAGATTGCGGAAGATGGTGAAGTATTAATTAAAGGACCAATTGTGATGCAAGGTTATTGGCAAAATGATGCCGCAAACAAAGAGACCTTCACATCAGATGGCTACTTTAAATCCGGTGATATTGGCATGATTGATGAACAAGGTTACTTATCAATCACTGGCCGTAAGAAAGAGTTGATTGTTACTGCAGGTGGAAAAAATGTTGCACCAGCTGTTCTAGAAGATCGCCTGCGTTCTCATCCGTTGGTCAGCCAATGCATGGTAGTTGGCGACAACAAACCATTTATCGCCGCTTTAATTACTATTGATCAAGATGCAATTAAGCCATGGGCAGTTGCTAACAAAAAAGAGGGTGCATCCATTGCTGATTTAGCAAAGGATCCAACCTTACAATCTGTAATCCAAACTGCGGTTGATGAAACCAATAAAGCGGTCAGCCGTGCTGAATCGATTCGAAAGTTTATAATCTTGCCGGTTGATTTCACCATTCCCGGTGGACAATTAACCGCCAAATTATCAGTGAAGCGGCATGTAGTTTCGCAGCAATTTGCTCGCGAAATTGATGAACTCTTCGCCTAAATCAGAACGGACTCGACTTGCTCGAGAGCTTCACGATGGGTTGGCTCAAGAGTTAAGCGCCTTTGGCTATCAACTCGATCAAGTAATTGGTGATCACAAGTTAGACAACAAAAACCAAGGTTTATTAAGGCAGTTAAGGTTTTCACTAAGTGGGATAATTAACCAAGTAAGAGATGAAATTTATGAACTACGAAATGAAAACTTAAAAGCATTTTCCCAACAGCTAGATGATCAGATGGCATCTTTATTATCTGTAAGTGAAATTAATTATCAAATATCTGGTGTCATTGAAGTTGATTCTGCCATCAAATTTGAATTATTACGCGCTATTCGTGAATTGGTTTTGAATGCTAGATACCACTCAAACTGTAACAATATAAATATAAGCCTTGCAGAAAAAGTTATAACCATTTCAGATGATGGTATTGGTGGGATTTCTAAGAAGAAGCACTCATTTGGAATTACTGGTGTTATTGAAAGGCTTGGTTTAATTCATGCTGAATTAAAAATAAATTCCAATTAAGGTGGCACCACGATTCAAATTAAGTTCTAGATATGAAAATTATCTTAATTGATGATCATGCTCTAATCAGGGTGGCAATGATTTCAGCTCTTGCAGGTAGTAGATTTGAGGTTGTATCTCAGGCCTCTTCAGTTAATGAGGGGCTTGCGATGATAAATACTCATAATCCAGATCTTGCTTTGGTTGATATAAATCTGGGATCAGCAACTGGTATTGATCTGATTAAAGCAGCAATTAAATCTGGTGCTACTTGTAAATTTGTAGTTCTCACGATGCATGATGATGAGCAGATGTTGGAGCAGGTCAAATCAGCTGGTGCCTCAGCATTTATTACTAAAGGATCACCAATTGAACAGGTGATCCAACTCCTTAATGCTGTGGCAGATGGTGTGAATAAGTTTCTGAAAGTGGGAGAGATAAAAGTAAGTCCTATCAAAAAAGATTTTGCATTAAGTAGGCGAGAGAGTGAGGTTTTAAGCTTGTTACCAACTGGTGCTACCGCCACCGCAATTGGTGGTCTCTTATTCTTAACTGAGGCAACAATTAAAACCCACCTCGCAAGTATTTATCGCAAATTGGGAGCAGCAAATCGTGCTCAGGCAGTGAGTATCGCCTTAGAAAATAAGTTAATCACCAATTAGTATTTTATTAAATTTCTTTGACCAAGAATCAAGTTGCCAAT
>SXRC01000114.1 GCA_005793655.1 Actinomycetota bacterium | reverse complement strand
TCTTTAATCCATAATTGATCAAGGCAGGTAAACTGTTTTTCTGACCATTGATACTTAGCGGCAATAATCTCTTTGGCAACCTCTCTAGCGCCATCGGCTTGGCGGGCTGATTCAACCTTGCGAGCAGCAACTGAGATCAGGGCCATGGATGAGGCATCGACAGTTTTCACCGAATCCAACTCAAGTAGGGCTGGGTTGGGGTCGATCTGCTCCTCCAGGGTGGCAGGGATGCTAGCTTCAAGGCTTGCTCCCGCCATTGGGATGGTGACTGAAATCTGTAGGTTGCTAGTTGCATAAGCAGGCTCGGAAATGCTCAGGAAGAAGGCAAGGCAGGCAGCAGAGATCGACAGGCGGCGCACCTTTGGTGCGGGCGCAGCTATCCCTTTCACCTTCATCATCACCCTTTCTTTACCGCCCTAACTGCTAATTAAGGCTCCTAGAACTGGTTTAGAGTGGCAGCCAGGGGTAGGGGGGGCAACTTTATAGAGGCGTGTGGCGCGATTATGTTTATATTCACAGGTAAAAGCAGTAAAGAAAGTGCAGGTCAGCAACGGTGAAGTCTGATTTATCCGAAATGTCGCAACACGGGTAAAAATCAACTGGTAAAGCTAATTGGCTCCTCAAGCAGCTCAGTTACCAGGGCAGCGATCTGGGATCTCTCACTTCGAGTCAAGGTGATATGGGCAAAAAGTGGATGCCCTTTTAAGGACTCAATCACCGCGACCACCCCATCATGGCGGCCCACCCGCAGGTTATCCCGCTGGGCGATGTCATGGGTTAAGACCACTCTAGATCCTTGGCCAATTCGAGAGAGCACCGTCAGCAATACCCCACGTTCTAGGGATTGGGCCTCATCAACAATTACAAAGGAGTCATGCAAAGAACGCCCGCGAATATGGGTAAGGGGTAGGACCTCAATTAACCCTCGCTCCACCACCTCATCAATTACCTGCTGACTTACCAACGCCCCCAAAGTATCAAAGACTGCTTGGGCCCAAGGTGACATCTTTTCATTCTCAGTCCCAGGCAGGTAGCCAAGCTCTTGGCCACCAACTGCGTATAGCGGGCGAAAGATAACTACCTTTTTATGTAAGCGTTTTTCTAACACCGCCTCTAGCCCAGCTGATAATGCCAACGCACTTTTTCCAGTTCCAGCCCTGCCACCTAAGGAGATGATTCCAATTTCATTATCTAGCAAAATATCTAACGCCACTCGTTGCTCGGCGCTTCTGCCATGTAAACCAAATGCTGCCCGATCACCTTTTACTAATTTAAGTTGTTTGTCTGGCGTAACCCGAGCGAGTGCACTTCCTTTTTCAGAGTGCAACACAATTCCGGTATGGCATGGGTGAGTCTTTCCTAACTCATGTGCGATTTTATCTTTCTCATAAAGTGAATCAATAATTGTTGAGCCAACACTCTCTTCAACCATGCCAGTCCAGCCACTGGTGCTCGCTAACTCAGCTCGATACTCCTGCGCTTCAACTCCAACTGATGATGCCTTTACTCGAAGTGGTAGATCCTTAGTAACTAAGACAACCTTTCGGCCATCTGCCATGAGATTTTTTGCAATTGCTAAAATCCTGGAATCATTTGAACCATCTCGCAAAAATCCAGATGGCAACTTTGAAAGATCTGAATGGTTTAATTCAACTGATAATGAGCCACCTTCATCATTAATACTTATTGGTTGATCCAACCGGCCACTTTTCACCCGCAACTCATCGAGAGCGCGCAGGGCGGCCCGGGCAAAGTAGCCAAGGTCTGGATGATCTCGCTTGGTTTCCAACTCACCAATAACGGTGATTGGAATGATCACTTCATGTTCGGCAAATCTACTAAGTGCAATTGGGTCAGCCAGCAGTACTGAGGTATCTAAGACGTAGGTAATCCGAGCGAGTGTTGGATTACTTGCCACCGACTTTAAGACAATAGATTCACCAGCCAATTATTGTCATCGCATTCTGTTTAGTTGGGTTTTGAAGGTTTTGGAAGATAAGACAAACGATAAATTATTAAGCTTAAAATTAGGTGCCAACACGCAAGGGCTAAGGGTAAAGTTTAGATTAACCCTCCTACCACCTGCCGGATTTAACCCGCCGCTCTATCCAGATCGAAGCAACCGGCAGGGTGCCAGCTAGTAAAAATAGCCCAGTTGAAAGCAGGGATTTTCGTTTGGCAATGCAAAGAATTAGGGCAGCGATGAGATAAACCGGGTAGGTGAAGCCATGCACAATTGGGATCCAAATAAATTGCTCATAAAAATTCTTATCACTAACTAAGTACTTAGCTGGCATATATAAAAACCAAAGCAAGAGCGACATCGCCCCTGCCCAGAGTGCCCAGAAACGGAAAAAGAGAATTATCTTGTTCACTTCTTCAAACCAACTTTCATCTTTTTCTTTACACCCCTGCTAGCTGAGTTATTAACTCTATCCCCCCTTGCCCTAAATTGTGGAAAAGCAGGTGCAATTAAAAGTAGCAGCCCCATAAACCACCAGACCACCACATATGAAATGTGTTGCCAGTAAAAACCCGGAAGTCGCTGGGAGATCTGTCCTGATGGGATGAGTGAGAGATTTGATATTTGCCCAGATGATTTTTCAGATTTTAAAACTATATACCCATCATATAAAAAGGGATTCTCCTTACTTACCACCAGCGCTGGATCTATTCGGGGTAACTCACCTGGCTTAGCAAATGCTCGATCAACATTTTGCCGTGGATAGATTCGGCCAGTTATTGATACTGGCCCCGTTATCTCACCACTTTGTTGATCTAGAACTTCTCTAGCGACTAATACGCCATGGCCTGAACTTAGTTTTAATAACCTCACATCAAGATCTGCAATCTTTTCATCGGCAATCTTCTGATCACGGGCAATATATATCGCTGAGTAATTACCCTCTGCTGAAACAATTCTATTTACCGCCTTTATTGGCAGATTTTTCCCCGCCGATGCCACCTGTTCTAGCGGAATTAGCGGCTGATCTGGCTGGGGAGCGGTGACTACATTCAAATCTTGCGCCCGGTGTAATTGCCACATCCCTAACTCAAAGCAGCTATAAATTAAGAGCAACCAAGTAATAAGTAGGCCAGTGGTTTTTAAGATTTTCATGACAATTAGAAAAAACTACTCTTGATCTTTGCGGTCAACTAATCTCTTATATCTGCGATAAAAACTAGTAAGCAAGATGACCATTGCTAGGGTTAAAAAGATCATGGTCAGGGAGCCAGCAACTCCCATATCAAAACTTATGCTCTCATCCATGATCACTCCTTTGGCGGAAGTACTTAAGATAAGCCTACTTACCTGCTGTGAATTAGTTCTACACTTATCCCTGTGATACATCCCAAAGTATTAGCCGATCCTGCACTGCGCCAGCGGTATGGGATCAAAGAGGTGCCTAAAAGCCGCAATTGGCTTCTGGGTATACTAATTGGAATTGTTGCGGCCTGGTTTGCGTGGAGTGGGTATAACGCAGCAAATCCCCCCGTCAGATCTGAGTTAGTTTCATTCAAAATTATTGATGCACAAAGTATTTCCATCACCTACAAAATAACGGTAAGAGATATTTCGATTGATCACAACTGTGCAATTGTTGCCAGAGATATTGATAAAAATGTTGTTGGTGAAGTTAATGATCCAATGCCAGCTGATGCACTTATGGTGGGGGCAAACCTTCGCACCCTGACGATACCTACCCGATTACCTGCAGTAAATGCAGGAATTTCTAGTTGCCAGTAATATTGCGCACTTATGAACCAACCAACTCAAACCTGGCTCACCCAGGAAGCAGCAGATCGTCTAGCAGCAGAGCTTGCTGAGCTAGAGGGTCCACTTCGCACAGAAATAATTAAAAAGATTGAAACTGCAAGAGCTGAGGGTGATCTAAAAGAAAATGGTGGCTACCACGCAGCCCGAGAAGAACAAGGAAAAATTGAGGGCAGAATTCGTCAACTTAAACATATGCTCGAGCATGCTCACATCGGCACACCACCAGCTAGTGAATCAGGGGTAGTCGGTCTTGGCATGTTAGTAACAGTTGATATTGCCGGTGATGAAATTAAATTCCTGCTCGGTTCTAGAGAGATCTCAACTAGTGATGTTGATGTTTACTCTGAAAAATCACCACTAGGGGCTGCAGTTCTTGGCGCAAAGGTGGGGCAAACAGTTAATTACACCGCGCCAAATGGCAAGCAGGTTAAAGTTGGAATCCTTGAGGCTAAACTTTTTTAATTACTTTTTAGCGGCGTTGTTGTACTTGCGAATACTTAATGGAATAAAAATAGCCATAATTAAAATCATATAAATTACTGACATTTGCAATGGATTCTCACTTGGAAATGAGCCAGCAGTTGCGCCAAATTGATTTTCAAGTCCAAATAGCTCCCGACAAGCTGCCACCATGGTGGAGACTGGATTCCACTCCGCCACATACTGCAACGGCTTTGGCATGCCAGTAGTTGGTGCAAAGGCATTTGATAAAAAAGTGAGTGGAAAAACCACTATGAAGGTGGCATTTGTTGCTACTCGCTCCTCTCTAACTGACAAACCAATTAATACTCCGATCCAAGACATCGCAAAACCAAAAACTAATAAGAAAACAAAACCTAAGAAGACCTCAAACAAAGATGAGGTTGGTCGCCATCCCACTGCATATCCAGCAACTCCCATTGCGGTTAAGACCACAATATTTAAAGCACCATCTCCTAAGGTTCTGCCAATTACCACTGCAGAACGTGAAATAGGCAGTGATCTGAAGCGATCAATTAATCCTTTTTGCATATCAGCAGCTAAGCCAACTGCGGTTCCTGCCAAGGTGAAGGCAACTGTTTGCACAAATATGCCGGGCATAAGTAACTGCACATATCCACCTGGCTGACCAGTATCAATTGAGCCACCAAATACATATCTAAATAACAAAACAAACATAATCGGCTGAATAGTTGAAAACAAAAGTAACTCTGGCACCCGAGAGAGTTGTAATAACTGGCGCTTAGTAATTACTGCTGCATCTGAGATGAAATTAATCATTTGCCCCGTCTCCTACCCTTATTAACTGATGCCTCTTCTTCTTTTTTCTCCTCGGCCACATGCCCAGTTAAGGAGAGAAATACATCATCTAATGATGGCCTTTTAAGTCCAATATCTAATGGATGGATACCCTTTTCATCCAACATTTTTGCCGCTTCAATCAATGCCTTACTGCCGGTAGTAACTGGGGCTGATATCTGACGTAGCCCCTCATCAACATTAATTGCACTGCCACTAACTCTGGCGACAATATCTTTAACTATCTCCAGGTGCTCATTTTCCACCACTATCTCTAGTCGCTCACCACCCACCTGCTTTTTTAATGAATCAGAGGTGCCTCGAGCAATCACTTTTCCATGATCAATAACTGCAATTTCATCAGCTAAGTGATCTGCCTCTTCC
This sequence comes from Actinomycetota bacterium, assembly GCA_005793655.1. GTDB lineage: Bacteria > Actinomycetota > Actinomycetes > Nanopelagicales > Nanopelagicaceae > Nanopelagicus. The sequence goes on along the minus strand of SXRC01000114.1, from coordinate 2,594 downwards.
AGGTATTGCGTGGTTAATAACAATGTCACCCCGCCCTTAACTAAATCATCAATCACACCCCACATATCTTGCCTTCCTCTTGGGTCAAGGCCGGTGGTTGGCTCATCTAAGAATAAAACTTTTGGCCTGATAATTAATGAAGCAGCCAGATCTAATCTGCGCCTCATTCCACCTGAATAGGTTTTGATTGGTCGCTTTGCTGCATCAGATAATGCAAATTGCTCAAGTAATTCGATTGCACGTTGCTTAGTGGCCTGTGCAGATAGATGATAAAGCCGGCCAAACATAATTAAGTTATCCCAGCCAGTTAAGGTCTCATCAACTGCAGCGTATTGACCAGATAATCCAATCAACTTTCTAACCTCATCAGGATGTTTTAATACATCAATACCAGCAACAGTTGCATTGCCAGAATCTGGTGAAAGTAAAGTTGCTAAAATTCTCACAGTTGTGGTTTTGCCTGCACCATTTGGCCCCAGCACACCAAGCACTGTGCCCTCTTCAACATCAAGATTTAATCCATCTAATGCTTTAACTGCGCCTTTGTTATAGGTTTTAACTAAGTTTTCCGCAATTACTGCTTTCATAAGTAGATACTAACAAGAAAAATCAGTAAACTACACACTTATACTAATCAACGTAATTCATTTGAATAGTTTCACTGATAAAAGAGGCGGCAGTTAAAATCAAACCTAAAAAGCTACTTAAAAACCCCTTTGCTGAACTGCCATCTGAGATTGCGATATTGTCTTCAATTTCTTTCTTTGTAGCGGTGGGCTTTGGCCTAATTATTCCTGCACTGCCCATATTTGCCTCATCATTTGGTGTAAGTAAAACTGCAATTGGATTGATTATTTCAAGCTTTGCAATTGTGCGCTTTTCCTCTGGTTTAGTAGCCGGAAAATTTGTAGATAAATTTGGCGAGCGATCTGTGTTGGGCTTTGGATTATTCATGGTTTCCTTCTTCACCCTGCTTACCGCTTTGGCGCAAACCTATGAACAATTATTGATATTTAGATCCTTAGGCGGCCTTGGTTCCTCAATGTTTTCAGTCTCAGCTGGATCGTTACTAATGCGCTCAGTTGGTGATGATTTTAGAGGACGTGCCCAATCATTATTTAACGGCGGATTCTTGCTAGGCGGGATCACTGGCCCGGCCTTTGGTGGAATTCTTTCAGCCATCTCCTTAAGGGCGCCATTTTTTGTTTACTCAATAACTTTGGCAATCGCTGGCGCAATTGCGTTGTTTTTCTTAAGTGAAAAAAGATTAGGTAAAAAAGTAGATGCCCCGACAAGCAAATTAGGACAGACCACCTTGAGCCAAGCAATGCGCTTAAAGCCCTACCAAATTGCGTTAGCACTAGCTTTTATAAACAATTGGATTTTATTTGGCCTTAGATCATCTATCTTGCCCTTATTTGTAACTGAGGAATTAAAATCCACCGCCGCAATTGCAGGGCTTGGTTTAACCATTGGCGCATTGGTGCAGGGCTTATTTATGTTAAAAGCAGGAAAATACTCAGATCAAAAAGGACGCAAAGCTGCGTTGTTGTTTGGTAGCGCATTTGTTTTGTTTGGAATTTTAATGCTGGCAGTTACCACCAATACTGCGCTTTATTTTATTTCAATGGCGCTATTTGGTTTAGGTGGTGCCTATGTTGGCACCGCTCCAGGCAGCGTGGTCGGCGACATTATTCGTGGCCGGGGCGGACAGGTTATTGCAGCCTGGCAGATGGCAGGAGATGCAGGAATGATCTTTGGCCCAGTAATTGTGGGTTTATTAACCGATCTTTATAGCTACCAGACAGCATTTTTAGTTTCAGCAGGTATTTGGGTAATTGCAATTGTATTAGCAACTTTTCTGCCTGAAACTCGAATGTCACATATGAAAGAGGATTTAATTCCTGACAAAAATAAACAGGAGCTGTGATCTCTCACAGCCCCTGTTGGGTAATACTTTTTTTAGCGGTTTCCGCGCAAGATTGAGATCAGGCGTAAAACTTCAAGGTATAGCCAAACCACAGTTACCATCAGACCAAAGGCTGCTCGCCATGATTGATTTTCAGGAACTCCAGCGTTAACACCCTTTTCAATTTGATCAAAATCAAGTACTAAGAAAAGGCTGGCAAGTCCTACACCTGCAACTGCAAGTAGTAAGCCAAGGCCAGATACTCCGTAGAAACCATATCCTTGACCTACACCAAAGAATGATGCAACAAGTGAAACTAAACCAAGAATAAAGTAACCAATCGCTGCGCCAATTACTGCGCGGGTAAATTGTGGAGTAGCACGTAATCTGCCACTGCGATACATCACTAGTACGCCAGCAAATGCTGCGATGGTGCCAATTACAGCTTGGCTAACAATTCCTGGGTAAAACGCTTCGTAGTAGCTACTTAAAGTTCCTAGTGCTAAACCTTCAAGTGCTGCGTATGCAACAACTAAACCTGGCTTAATTGATTTGCTAAAGGAAATAATCATTGCCAATACAAATCCACCGAGGAATCCAAGCATTACTGCGCCCATACCAAGATTTGCACGCCATGCAACTGCGCCAACTACAAGTAATATTCCAAATAAAAATCCGGTTTTCG
>SXRC01000018.1 GCA_005793655.1 Actinomycetota bacterium | reverse complement strand
TGTTTCTGTGTTTGCCGGGGTTGGTGAGCTTACTCGTGAGGTTAATGACTTATTTCTGGAAATGACTGAGACTGGAGTTATTAACAAAACCGCATTTGTCTTTTGACAGATGGATGAGCCACCTGGCACACGTCTTCGGGTAGCACTTTCTGCCTTAACAATGGCTGAGTACTTCCGTGATGTGCAGAAGCAGGATGTGTTGTTGTTCATCGACAATATCTTCCGCTTTACCCAAGCAGGTTCTGAGGTATCAACTCTCCTTGGTCGTATGCCATCTGCAGTTGGTTACCAACCAACTCTTGCTGATGAGATGGGCCAGCTGCAGGAGCGAATTACCTCAACTCGTGGTCACTCAATTACCTCGATGCAGGCGATTTATGTTCCAGCTGATGACATCACCGATCCAGCACCACACACAACCTTTGCTCACTTGGATGCAACCACCGTGTTGTCTCGTCCAATCTCTGAGCTTGGTATGTATCCTGCGGTTGATCCTCTTGATTCAACCTCTCGTATTTTGGATCCGCGTTATATTGGTGAGCACCACTTCAAAGTTGCAAACCGAATCAAACAAATTCTGCAACGTTACAAAGATCTGCAAGACATCATTGCAATCTTGGGTATTGATGAATTATCTGAAGAGGATCGCATCCTTGTAGGAAGAGCTCGCCGTATTCAAAGATTCTTGTCACAAAATACCTTCGTGGCTAAGGTCTTTACAGGTCTTGATGGTTCATTTGTACCGTTGACTGAAACGATCGCAGCATTTGAAGCTCTTGCTGATGGTAAGTATGACCATGTACCCGAGCAAGCATTCTTCATGTGCGGTGGCCTTGATGATGTTGAACGAAGAGCAGCAGAGTTGGCGAAGTCATAACCCATGCTAAAAGTTGAGGTTGTCACCCCAGAGAAGCGGGTGTGGAGCGGTGAAGCAAAGATGGTCTTAGCCCGCACACTTGAAGGTGATCTTGGAATTCTTTCAGATCACGCACCACTTCTTGGGGTACTAGCCGATGGCACAGTTTCAATTAAAGCGGCTGATGGTTCAGTAAATGATTTTGTTATTAACGGTGGTTTTATCTCAGTTTCAAAAAATAGAGTTTCAATTTTAGGCGAGGCAGAAGCGGTTAAAAACTAGTTATAGCGGTGCTCAGTCTCAATAATTCTTACAGTTTTAGAGTGGCCTCTTACCACCAAAGAATGGCTAATCGCACCGAATGCAGTGTGCCGAACTCCTCTGAGCAGCTCTCCATCTGTAATTCCAGTGGCAGAAAAGAAAACATCATCAGAGGCAACTAAATCATTTGTCATGTAAATTTTAGATAGATTATGACCGGCATCTTTTGCTGATGATCTTTCACTCTCACTTTGTGGAACTAATTGACCTTGAATTACTCCACCCAAAGCTCGCATAGCAGCCGCGGTTACTACTCCTTCAGGTGTGCCACCAATTCCCATCAAAATATCAATTCCAGTACCAAGTCGAGTAGTTTCAATTGCAGCAGCTACATCGCCATCTTTAATTAATCTGATACGTGCCCCAGCTTTGCGCAACTCTTTCAGTAAATCAGCATGTCTTGGTCTATCCAAAACAATAACTGTAATGTCACTTACATCTACGCTTTTTGCTTTTGCAACCTTTCGAACATTCTCACCCGCAGGAGCAGTAATATCAATTACAGCTGCTGCCTCAGGTCCAGTCACAATTTTGTTCATATAAAAAGCACCCTTTGGATCAAACATTGTGCCACGGGGAGCTAGTGCAATCACACTTACTGCACCATTTAATCCATTTGAAGTTAATGTGGTGCCATCAATTGGGTCAACTGCAACATCGCAATTTGGTCCACTACCATTTCCAACCTTTTCACCATTATGAAGCATTGGTGCATTATCTTTTTCACCCTCACCAATAACAATTACACCATTCATATCAACGGTATTAATCATCTTGCGCATTGCCGCAACAGCTGCGCCATCGGCCGCATCCTTATCACCCCTACCCACCCAGGAGGATGCAGCAACGGCTGCAGTTTCAGTAACTCGCACTAACTCAAGTGCTAAGTTGCGGTCTGGAAAATTAAACTCTGCTGACATCTGCACCTAACGACTGTAGTTGTGCGGAAAAATCTGGGTACCCTCGATCGATATGGAAAGCATCCTCAATAATAGTCACCCCATCACTTACTAGGGCAGCCAACACTAAGCCAGCACCTGCTCTAATATCAGTGGCGGCAACTGGAGCAGCAGATAATTGATCAATTCCAGTGATTGCCGCGTGGTGACCATCAACTTGAACCTTAGCTCCGAGTCTAAGTAGTTCATTCACAAACATAAATCTACCTTCGAAAACGTTTTCAGTGACTAGAGATGTGCCATCTGCAATAGCATTCAAAGTGATTACCATTGGTTGAAGATCGGTTGGAAATCCAGGATAGGGAAGCGTGGCTACATCAACTGCGATAGGCCGCTTATCCATCTTTACTCTAAATCCATTTTTGGTAGTGGTAATTACTGCGCCAGCTTCCACTAATTTATCAAGTGGCATTTCCAGGTGGTCAGGTCGACCATTTTCAATTGTGATATCACCTCTAGTCATCGCAGCCGCAAATGCCCAGGTTCCTGACACAATGCGATCTGCCAGAGTTGCGTGAGTAGCTGGATTTAATTTTTTTACGCCCTCAATTTTAATCATATGTGTGCCAAGCCCAGATATTTTTGCACCCATTGAGATTAAAAATTCACCCAAATCCACCACATCGGGTTCACGGGCTGCATTTTCAATTGTGGTTGTTCCATTCGCTAGTGTGGCAGCTGTCATAATATTTTCAGTAGCACCAACACTTGGAAACTCTAAAACTATGTTTGCACCCTTTAAGCCTTTTGGAGCTTTTGCAATAACAAATCCATGTTCAGAGTTAACATCTGCGCCCATATCTGTAAGGCCATTAATGTGATAATCAAGTCCACGTGATCCAATCGCATCACCACCTGGCAGTGCAACTTCAGCAATTAATTCTCTAGCAATCAATGGACCCAAAACATTAATTGATGCTCGCATCTTTCTTACTAAGTCATAATCAGCACGGTGGCCTAATTTTTCTGGCACATCAATATTTACTTCATAACGACTCTTATCCACCTCAACTTTGCACCCCAATCGAGTTAGTAATTCAGCCATGTAATCAACATCAGCAATTGCTGGCAAATTAGTGATGGTAGATCTTCCAGGGGCAAGTAGTGTGGCAGCCATTAATTTGAGTGCAGAGTTTTTTGCTCCAGAAACTCGAACCGTGCCAGATAATCTGGCACCTCCGACAACTCGTAACCGATCCATAATTCCCCATTGTAATTGCTTGAGGTAGGGTGAGGTCATGGTGAACTTAACCCGGATCTATACAAAAACTGGTGATGATGGCACAACCTCACTTGGGGATATGAGCAGAACCTCAAAAAATGATCCACGCCTTGAGGCATATGCCACCGTTGATGAAGCAAACTCCTCAATTGGTGTTGTGTTGGCCATGGGAAATCTGAAAGATGAAGCGATTAAAACATTACTAATCCGAGTACAAAACGACTTATTTGATGTTGGTGCTGACCTATGCACTCCAGTTGTCGATAAACCAGAGCACGAGCCGCTAAGAGTTTTAGAATCCCAGATTGATTATCTTGAGAAACAAATAGATAAATACAATGAAAATTTGCAACCACTTAGATCATTTGTTTTGCCATCAGGAACTCCAGCTGCAGCACTTATGCATGTAGCTCGAACAGTAACGCGGCGAGCAGAGCGAGCAACTTGGCATGCAATTCACTCATTTGGCAGCGGTGTCAATCCAGTAACTGCTAAGTATTTAAACCGCTTATCAGATTTATTATTTGTGTTAGCCCGTTATGCCAATAAAGATATTGGCGATCAGTTATGGGTTCCCGGAGCAAATCGCTAACTATTTAAAGTTGCCCTAGCAATTTTTAGATCTTTTTCAAAAACTAATATTTTTGGACCCTCTGTGGTTTGTGTCAACGTCGCTTTAATCCCAACCTCAAGTAATTTTTGCCGAAGCATTTCACCCTCAATATGATTTTTTGGCGAATGGGCAACTTTTAGTAATCCATATTGATCGGTCGCACCTATCTTCTTGTTTTTCTCAATTATGGATTTATTGCTTGAAAAAGTCCATTTCAAAATTACAATCATTACTGCGATGACTAAAAAGCCTGATAATGAGATCAAAAACAAACTATTGTTGATTCCACCTAGCAATTTAATTCCTTTTTCTTACTTTACCGGGGTATAGGTGTTTGTAGTGGTGCTTTCAACTGAACCAGACTTGTGACAAGTTGCTGAAATTCCGCCAACAGAGATTCCTGGTCGCGCAACACCAGGGATACTCTCACCAGTATTGGGATCTACAACTGCAGGGTTAAATAGAGGTTCACTGCTAACTAAAATAATATTTGCATAAGCTTTAGGTGCAAGCTCTTTTGATGTGGTTCGTAGCTTGCCAAGAACAATTTTTTTACTCTGATCAGTAGGATCATTTCCATAAACCGTAGATTTAATCTCCCACCATTTGCAGGTGTAATCAGCTGCAACAATTACTGCGCCACAAGCGTTTAACTCACAATTCTTAACTAACTCTGCTAATCCGGCTTTTGCTGAAATAAGCCCTAATAGCTCTTTGCTACTAGGTATTTTTGCGTAAATACCTTTGTTGGTGGTAAATCCAACTGGTGGCCACTCAGGTGGTGGTGAAGGAATTGGAGTTGCAGTTTTTTTCACCTTCTTTTTAGTAGGTTTTTTGCTTGGCTTTTTTGAAGGCGTAGTTGTACTGGAGGATTTTGGTGATGCGGTTGCAGAGTTTGATACCACCGGTTTGGAAGTTGAGGTTGGCTTAGGGCTGACTTTTGGTGTGAGAGTCACACCGTATGCATTAGAGGCTAGCAATATGGTTGCTATGAATGAAGTAAAAATTAATTTAGTTTTCATTCTCTGCTCCATTTAAATGTTTTGATAGCAAGAATTACACCAACTATTAGCCAAATAGATAGAACTAAAGCAGTTCTGCCAATCTCCCAATTTCCGGCTACCTCCTGGGAGGCAAAATCATCTGGCAAGAAGACTGATCGCATCCCTTGCGTAAGCCATTTAAGTGGGAATAGCGCAGCAAACTGTTGCATCCAAGTTGGCAGTGAGGTGAAGACAAAAAACACACCACTAAAGAATTGTAAAATT
>SXRC01000113.1 GCA_005793655.1 Actinomycetota bacterium | reverse complement strand
TACACGCACGTGTAACAGTTGGTTGGCGTGGTAAAAAAGCTGCCTGGCTTTGTTTGCTAGCTGGATCTACATTTTTATTTAATTATATTTATATAAATGTGTGGGGCACGGGCCGCCATACATATTCAGGTTTATAGCTTTCTTAAAAAGTCCGGATCGTCATCAGGTGGAATAATTTTTTTTGGTCCACCACGCCCTTTGCCCGGCCTTCTTGGCTTACCAACAACAAACCAGGCGATGCTGCCTACAAAAATACCACCAGTAAATACAATAATTAATAACCAAGCCCACTTCGGAAACTTTTCCACCATCTCTTGAGGCGTGATTGCGCAGTCGATAAAAGCGTAAATAGTTATAACCGTTGCTAAGATTGCGATTAGCCTAATCATGCGCTTAGTTTACTGCTTTTAAATATAAAGTGCAGTAGCAATTAAAGCTGACATAAGTAACTGTAGGCGGGCAGTGTTATTCAGCACAGTGATTAGCACTATATCTTTTGCCCCGCCTAAAACTTGCTTAACTACTTGGTAAGTGAAGGGTAGGCAAACAAGAGTTAGCGCTACTAATTGATCAATTCCGGTTGCACTAAGTGCTGCTAATTGGGCTGTGATTAATAAAAATGCAAAAAATTTTCGGGTGTTGATATCTCCAATTCGAACTGCAACTGTCCGCTTACTCACCAGCGTATCGTTTGGCAGATCCCGTAAGTTATTGATAACCAAGATTGCGCAGGACAGCAAGCCGACTGGAACTGATAACAACAGTATCTGCCAGTTTAATTGCTCAGATTGAACGTAGTAGCTTCCAACTGTGGCAACTAAACCAAAAAAAATAAAGACTGAAAATTCACCAAACCCTAAGTATCCGTATGGCTGTTTGCCACCGGTGTAGCCCCAAGCTGCCAAAATACAAATGCCACCAACTGGTATTAGCCAAAGCGAAATATTGAATGACAGTAAGCTGCCTGCAACCACAGCAAGTAAAAATGAGATGTAGGAAGCACGTCTAACCGACTTAGCTGATGCCAATCCTGAAGCAACTAATCTGATTGGTCCCACTCGGTCAGTGTCTGTACCACGGATTCCATCGGAGTAGTCGTTAGCATAATTAACCGCTATTTGCAGGGAAAGTGAAACGATCAAAGCAAGAAAGGCATTAATCCAATTAACTTCTAATGCATAAAATGTACCAATTAAAACTGGAGATACTGCAGCAGGAAGAGTTTTAACTCTGGCACCAATTATCCACTTATTCATCTGCCACCTTCATCCCTTTTGCTAACTCAGTTGCTTTTTTTCGATCTAACTTTCCAATTGCGGTTTTTGGTATTTGATCAAACAAGTATATTTTCTTTGGTGTAAAAATTGGACCAAGAGTTTGGCGTAATTTTCCAACCTGCATCTCAGAGGTGCTGCCAACACATAGTTGTTGCCCCCATACCTCATCCTGCATGGCGAAAGTAATCAAATCCTGAGTGGGATAAATTTTTGCAATCATTTCTTCAACGAGAGCCATTGATATTTTTTCACCCCCTGAAATAATTACATCATCAGCTCTACCTAAAACTTTAAGCAGGCCATTTGATACTTCACCTAAATCATTGCTTTCAAACCAACTACTTTTATCGATCTGACTTATCTGACCTGAGGCAGAAAGGTATCCAGATGCCATCATGGGACCAGATAGTTGAATTAATCCAGAGGTCGAAATTCTTACTTCAACCCCATCTAGTGGTTTTTGATTGTAGATACAACCCCCACACATTTCCGTCATGCCGTAGGTTGTGACAACTTTAATATGTTTACTCGCAGCATCCTTTTTAATCTTTTCACTTATTGGCCCACCACCGACTAGCACCGCCTCAGCTGCAGTTAAGTGCTCCAACAATTTCGCATCGGTGGTTAATGCTTTATGTAGCTGGGTAGGCACAATTGAGATAAAATCAGTATCAATATAATTTTCAACATTTCTATTATCAACAACTCTTGTTCCTAGCGCAGTTGCTCTAATAATTACATTTAAGCCTGCAATGTGATTTGTCGGCAATAAAAGTGACCAGCTATCTCCCGGAGTTGCACCTAAGTATTTATGGCAGGCATTTATTGATGCAATTAGCGCAGTTGATGAGATAGCTACTGATTTTGCTTCTCCAGTTGAGCCAGAGGTGGAGACAACCATTGCAATTGATTTATCAATTTTTTTTGCTAAAACCTCACCAGTTGATAGTGCAGGGCCTGATCCTTTAAGTGCTGCCGCTAAATTTTCCTGCAGTTGTGGGATTGACCACTCAGCCTGAATAGGGATTAAATCACGCAGTTCTTTTTCTCCCATAATCACCGTAGGCTATCTCTTATCTAATTACTAGTTAAACCTTTGGAGCACCTCTTGAGCAAGCCGATTAAGCGACAGCCAGGTGAGAGAGTTATCCCTAACTGGCAAACGGGTAGTGGCGGTGAGAATTTTGTTGATATTAAATATCAAACAGCTGAGGGTATGGCGAAAATTACAATTAACCGCCCACAAGTTCAAAACGCTTTTAGGCCACAAACTATTTCTGAATTGGCTGAAGCATTTAATCTTGCACGAGATAATGATCAAGTCGGTGTAATTATTTTTACCGGTGCCGGCGATGAGGCATTTTGCTCTGGCGGTGACATAAGCGTTCGTGGGGATGATGGATATTTAGGTGATGACGCGTTGAGTAAAAAAGGAATTGGCCGACTAAATGTTTTAGATCTACAAGTTCAAATACGAAGAACTCCAAAGCCAGTTGTTGCAATGGTTGCTGGCTGGGCAATAGGTGGAGGACATGTGCTGCATGTAGTTTGTGACTTAACAATTGCAGCTGAGAATTCAAAGTTTGGTCAAACTGGTCCAATGGTTGGCTCATTTGATGGTGGATATGGTGCAGGTTTACTTGCTGCGCATATTGGACAAAAGAAAGCTCGAGAAATTTGGTTTTTGTGTCGACAATACGATGCACAAGAGGCGTTAGATATGGGATTAGTGAATGCAGTCGTGCCAGTTAAAGAACTAGAAGCTGAAACAGTTTCTTGGGCGCGAGAGATGTTGCGCCACTCACCAATGGCGCTACGCCTACTTAAGGCAAGCCTTAATGCTGCAGATGATGGTTTAGCTGGGATTCAACAATTAGCAGGGGATGCAACTATGTTGTTTTATTTAACAGAGGAGGGCCAAGAAGGTAGAAACGCCTTTAAAGAAAAGCGTGAACCGAATTTTAATAAATTTCCTAAACGACCTTAAGTAATGTTTCCGTATCAACTTCAAGTAGTTGCATTGCCCGTTAAATCAAATTTTCGTGATTTAAAAATTCGAGAAGTAGCAGTATTTGAAGGCCCAGCAGGGTGGAGTGAGTTCGCACCTTTTATTGAATATCAAAATATAGAGGCCACAACTTGGCTTAAAGCTGCAATTGAATCAGCCACAATCAGCACTCCAAAGGGTGGTAGAGATCTAATTCCAATTAATGCAACAATTCCAAATGTTCCTGTTAATGAGGTAGCAGGCATACTCAAAGGTTTTGCTGGCTGTAACACAGTAAAAATCAAGGTTAAAGATTACGAAAATGATCGGGCGATACTAGCTGAGGTCATAAGACTTACTCCAGGTGCCAAAATTAGAATTGATGCAAATGGCTCTTGGACCTTGGAAGAAGCTGCTGCAAATATACAAAATTATGAGAGTGAATTTACTGGCGTCATTGATTATGTTGAACAACCATGCATAGATATAGCAGATCTTAAATCACTTAGAAAAAGGATAAATACAAAGATTGCAGCCGATGAATCAATTAGGAAATATCTAAATGGGGATTTCACAAAACTTGCAGAGGTTGCCGATGTGGCAATCATTAAATGGGCACCAAGTGGTGGTATCGCTGCTGCTTTAAGTATTATTGAAAAGATAAAATTACCAGTCGTAGTTTCAAGTGCATTAGATAGCAGTATTGGAATATCTCATGGTTTAACACTTGCATCCTTAGTTCCAAATCTCTATGGCCCATGTGGATTAGGAACAGTTGCATTACTTCAAGAGGATGTAACAAGTACTCCACTTGTAGCATCTGATGGAGTAATCAAGAATCAAAAGATAATTCCAGATCGAATAAGTGAATTAAGGGTTGGCAATGATAGGCAAATTTGGTGGCAAGATAGGGTAAATGCAATTTATGAAGGGGGGCTAATTTGAGTAATTCAACTAAATTGGCTCACTCACTGCTTAGACAATTAATTGAATTAGGAGTTAGCGACTTTGTAGTCTGTCCAGGATCACGTAACGCACCCTTGTTAATTGCACTAGGTGAAGCATCGAGTAAGCAAATAATTGATTTACACATAAAAATTGATGAACGTGGTGCTGCATTTTTCGCTTTAGGAATAGCCAAAGCAAGTAATAATTATGTGGCGGTAATCTGTACAAGTGGAACTGCAGCAGCAAATTTTCATCCAGCAGCATTAGAAGCACTTCATAGCAATAGTAAATTACTAATTATTACTGCCGATCGCCCTGCTCGTCTTAGAAAGACGGGCGCCAATCAAACTACGGATCAAGTGGATATTTTTTCGGCAGTCAAAACTCATGATCTATCAACAGATATAAATTTAAAACCATTACTTACTGATGGGCCACTTCATCTTAATGTGCAATTTGATGAACCGCTGATTAGTGAAGAGAAAAACGATTGGTTGGCGGGCATAAAAATTACTCCTCCAAATTATTCAAATAAAATTGGTGGAAAGCTGGATTTAACTACAGGAGTATTAATCATTGGCCATGATCGTGCCGGTTATACACTCGGTGAGATTAATGATTTTGCCAGAGAATTAAACTGGCCGGTTATATCTGAAGATCCAATTTCATTTCCGCAAGCAATTGCTCATTCATCACTTTTTCTTACCGATCCAAAAATTGCTGACAAATTAACTCCTGAAAATATAGTCGTAATTGGGCGGACAACACTTTCTCGGAGCACAAATACATTTATAGCTCAGTGTAAAAACCTGGTGGTAATTGATCCCAGAGTTGCTGATATTGATAACAAGCGTGAGGCAGATTTAATTCTTACCTCACTTCCAAACCAAATTACCAGCCAAAATAGTGATTCAACTCTTTGGCAAAAAGCATCAGCTATTGCAGAGACTGAAATCGCAAGTATTGGTTGGTC
>SXRC01000017.1 GCA_005793655.1 Actinomycetota bacterium | reverse complement strand
TAGCCAAGCTAAGTATTACCAAGGCGGAGCGGAAATCACTTAATAGTAATTTTATTTGGAATATGTTGCAGGCAGAAAAGATTCTCACCTGGAGCTCTAAAATTAGCGACACCCAAAGCCGCGCAGTTGTTGAGAAGACCTTAACTCATTTTGCGAAAAAAGTACTTCCGAAATTGAAGAAATTGCCGATGCAGGTTATTCATAATGATGGTAATGATTACAACATTATTGAAAATGGTGAAAATCTTTCATTGATTGATTTTGGGGACATGATCTATGCCCCAAAGGTTGTCGGGGCTGCTATCGCTGCGGCGTATGTAGGGTTGAAGTCGGATGATCCAGGCAAGCAGATAGCGCAATTTGTTCGCGGTTACCACAGTGTCAATCCCTTATCCAATGAGGAACTTTTAATCTTTATTGAGTTGGTTAAGGTGAGGTTGGCTGCAAGTGTGGCGAATGCAGCGCTACAACGCTTTGATCACCCTGAAAATGAATACCTATCTATTAGCCAAAATGATGTCCCAAATGCGCTGATCACACTGGATAAATTCGATAGTAATTTCGCACTTTTCAGATTGAGAAATGCAATTGGGCTTGAGGCAAACCCTAATGCAAAAGCAGTTCGAGATTATTTGTTAACTACAACATCTGCCAATATTTTGAGCAAGCCTTTTTCACAATTGAAAATAGTTTATATGAATTGGTCATTTGATAATAAAGAGATCCCACGCTCCACCCAGGCGTTGGAGGAATTGAAATCTAAATTTGGTGCAGATGTGGTCATTGGTTATTACTGCGAAAATCGTAATGTCTATCAGGGTGAGGCTTTTAATCCGGTAGCTGACAATGCCAGAACCTTTCACTTAGGTGTTGATATTGGTATGCCAGCAGGTACTGAGGTTTTTGCGCCTTTAGATGGTGTAATTGAGATATTTAATAATAATTCAACCAATTTGGATTATGGCCCAGTTGTTATTTTGCGCCATAAAACTAATAGCGGTGTTCCGTTTTGGACTCTTTATGGTCATCTATCAATTGATTCCATGCCAAGTTGGCAGATTGGTAAGCAAATAAAAGCTGGTGAGTTAATTGGCCGTATGGGTAAGGAAGGGGAGAATGTTGGTTGGCCACCTCATACTCATTTCCAATTACTAACGGATCTTTGTGGGATGGGTATTGATATTCATGGAGTTGCACCTAAGGATGAGATCTCTTTATGGCGTGGAATCTCATTAAATCCAAATCTGATTTTAGGAATCCAATCTGGTACCGACGCACATGCCCGGATCTCACCTGAAAGTATTAGAAGTGAGCGCAGAGTCGTGGTTTCACAAAATCTTTCACTCAACTTTAAAAAACCGATCAATATTGTTAGTGGTTCTGGTGCCTACTTATTTGATGAGCAGGGAAGGAGTTATCTAGATTTAGTAAATAATGTCGCCCATGTAGGCCATTGCCATCCCCGAGTTGTAACTGCTGCCGCCACACAGATGGCTACTCTAAATACCAATACTAGATATCTGCACCAAGCGATGATTGAGTACGGAAAAGCATTAACCAACAGCTTGCCAGATCCACTCTCAGTAGTTTTCTTTGTAAACAGTGGCAGTGAGGCAAATGATCTTGCGATCAGGCTTGCTAGGGCTGCCACAAAATCAAAAGGCGTAGTTGCACTTAAACATGGCTATCACGGACACACCCAAGCTGTTGTGGAGATTTCACCATATAAGTTCTTAGGTAAAGGTGGGGCAGGAGCGCCATCACATGTGGCAGTTGCTGAGCTGCCTGATCTATTTCGTGGAAAATTCACGGGTAAAGATGCTACCGAGAAGTACTTAAGTAATCTTAAGAAGAGTATTAACTCCTTAAAGCAGCCCTTATCAGCATTTTTTTCTGAGGCAATTGTCAGCACTGCAGGTCAAATTGTTTTACCACAAGGCTATTTAGCACAAGCATTTGAAATAGTCAGAGCCAATGGCGGAGTCTGTGTAAGTGATGAGGTGCAGATTGGTTTAGGCAGAGTGGGTGATAAATTCTGGGGTTTTGAATTACATGATGTAGTTCCAGATATTGTCACTATGGGCAAACCGCTAGGTAATGGCCATCCATTAGCCGCTGTTGTGACCACCCCACAGATTGCTAATGCATTTAACAACGGGATGGAGTACTTCAATACCTTTGGTGGAAATCCAGTGAGTGCGGTGATCGGACAGGCAGTCCTTGAGGTCGTCTATGACGAGCGGCTACAACAAAATGCTAAAAATATTGGTGCTTATCTGCGCCAGGGTGTAGCTGGATTAGCTAAGAGTCATCCCATAATTGCAGATATCAGAGGATCTGGCTTGTTTATTGGTGTCGAGATGATGATTGATGAAAAGGTTCCAGCAACAAAAGAGATCGCTAATTTGATGGAGTTTGCACTTTCCAAGGGAGTATTACTCTCATGTGATGGCCCAGATAATAATGTGCTGAAAATTAAGCCACCGTTGATTATTACAAAGAGTGATGTGGATCTACTTTTAAATGTATTAAGTGATTGGTTAGTTAAAAGGTGAAGCCACCATTAGCTGGAATAAAGATTGCTGATTTTTCTAGGATTTTGGCAGGTCCTTATGCGACTATGATGTTGGCAGATCTGGGAGCGCAGGTAGTAAAGATTGAACGTCCTGGAATTGGCGATGACACCAGAGGTTGGGGACCGCCCTTTGATAAGAGTGCAACCTCAACCTATTTTCTCTCAGTAAATCGAAATAAAGAAGGTCTTACCTTGGATTTATTAAAGGAGAGTGATCAACGCAAGGCGCAGGAGTTAATTTCTGGTTGTGATGTTGTGGTTGAAAATTTTGGATCAGGTGGAATGGAAAAGTTTGATTTAGGGTATTCAAAATTAGTTGCTACTAATCCAAAGTTGATCTATTGCTCAATATCTGGCTTTGGCACATCAGATCTAGCTGCATCTCCTCCTGGATATGACCTTTTAGTTCAAGGGATGAGTGGATTAATGAGCATCACTGGAAGTGATAGCGATAATCCAACCAAAGTTGGAGTTGCCCTTGTTGATGTGATTACTGGATTACATGCGGTAGTGGGAATTTTGGCAGCACTTAGGGCAAGAGATGAACAAGGAATTGGTCAAAAGGTGGAATTAAATCTACTCAGCTCAACATTGTCCGCTTTAGTTAACCAGGCATCTTCCTATATTTCAGCTGGCATAATTCCAAAAGCAATGGGCAACGCCCACCCATCTATTGCACCGTATCAAGTATTTGCTGCATCAGATAAGAAATTTATTGTGGCAGTAGGCAATGATCATCAATTTGTAAAGTTTGCGGGCCAAATCGCACCAGCACTTCTATCAGAAAAGAATTTTGCAACCAATCAATTACGGGTTGAAAATCAGGCAGAGCTGACAAAGCTTCTTTCAGCAGTATTCACCCAAAATACTGCTCATCATTGGATAAATACTTTGCGCAAAGTAAATATTCCAGCAGGTGCGATAAATGATATTAAAGAGGCTTTTGATCTTGCTCAATCCTTGGGTTTAGAGCCTGTAGTTGAAATTGATGGCACTAAATCTGTGGCGAATCCAATTACATTTAGTAAAACACCAGTTCAATACCGATCAGCACCACCTAAGCTACAAGAGTAGGTGGGGTAGCCTTGCTTAAATGAAGGCTGAGATCACTACCAAATTTTCCATACTCTCAATTCTTTGGGGAATCTCATTCCTACTACTACTTAGAGTAGTTGAAGCATTTGATTGGGCTGCTGCAATTAGCGTTAGAGCCTTTATTGCCAGTGGCAGTGTTGCTTCGCTCGCTCTGATAATTAGAAGAAAACTAGATTTTTCAATTGGCGTAAAACACTTCGCAGTTTTGGGTTTTACATCCGTCTCAGTGCAGTTAATTGGATTATCACTTGCGGTACCAAGAATTGGTACCGCCTTAACTGCCATTTTAGTTGGAGCAATCCCATTGTTTTCCTCAGTTATTGGTCGGTTGATGAAGATTGAAAATATTGATGGCTTTGGTTTTATAGGATTACTTCTAGGCTTTATTGGGATCATCTTTTTAGTTGGTTTTCCAGGTGGGAAGCTTGGCGATCAATTCTTTTTAGGTTTTTTTGTCTGCGTAATTGGCTGCATGAGCGCAGCCTTTGGCAGTAATTACTCAAAGTTGAAAATGTCAGCAGCTGGTAATTGGGAGCAGGTAATTGGTGCATTTTTCTTTGGTGGCTTATTTACCTCACCAATCTTGTTATTTGTTCCAATAAAGTCTGGGTTAGTGCCAATGGATTGGCTATATATGGTTAGCCTGGCAGTCTTCTGTAGCGCATTTTGCTACGTCATTTACTTCTCACTTGTTGCAAAAATTGGGCCGACTAAATCCATTTCAGTTGAGTTTTTGGTAACGGTGGTGGCTGTTTTAATTGGAGCATTTTATTTAAATGAGGCTATCTCAATAATTCAACTTTTTGGCGCAGTTTTAGTGATCATTGGCTCAATCTTGATTTTAGATCTACTCTCTTTATCCAAGAGGAGAGCTTTATGACCAGTACCCCGCAAAGTAGTTACCTGGATCTGCCAGATAATTTACCTATTCCGCAAGATGATGGCGCAGCAGATCATTTGCAGGGGAAAAAGCTAGATTCAATAATCCTTTCGGCGACAAATACTTCAAAAATCGATTTGTCTAAATTATCTGGAACCACAGTTGTATTTATCTATCCAATGACTGGTGTGCCTGGGGTTGCACTTCCTGATGGTTGGGATGATATTCCAGGGGCTCGGGGCTGTACGCCACAGGCATGCTCCTATCGGGATAATTACAATGAGTTAAAAACATTTGTTGATAATTTATTTGGATTGAGTGTGCAAAGCAGTGAGTATCAAAAAGAGCTGAAGGATCGAGTTGAGCTGCCTTATGAAATTTTATCTGACTCAGATTTCAAGTTCGCTAACTCTTTGAATCTACCAACATTTGAAGCGAACTCGATGAAGTTACTTAAACGATTGACCTTGATTATTAAAGATGATGTAATTATCAAAAAGCATTATCCAGTATTTCCCAGCAATAAAGATGTTAATTGGGTGCTTAACTCTTTTTTTGCTTAGCTTTCACTAGTAACTCTTCTAATCCAATTCTGTGTGCTTGAAAGTTATTGACTGGTGCATCAGATGGATAGCCAACTGCAATTCCACATAACAATCGGTAATCCTTTGAAACTTCAAATTCATCCCTAATTGCATCATCCCAAAATGCCACCGCCCCTTGGGCGCATGTACCAAGACCATTGGCATGGGCAGATAACATTAAATTTTCCATCATTAGCCCGGCGTCACATGCGGCGTAGATATGTAGGCTCTTATGAATATAAACAAACATTGCAACTGGCGCACCAAAGAACTCATAATTCTTACCCCATTGCCTATCTCGTTCAGCTTTATCGCCACGTTGCACACCGAGTGAGCCATACAACTCTTTGCCAACACGTTGGGCTCTTGGTTTTAATTCAGCAACATAAGGTTTAAGAATTATGCGATTACTGGTTGGCAAGCCATGGCGCCTGATAAACAATTTAATTTTGCTCCAGATACCACCGCGCATGGCAGTAGATAAGGCTTGCCAACGGGATAAAAACTCATTGCTAATACGATCTCTAACCTCACCGGTTGCAACTGCCACCTTAAATGGTCTGGTGTTTGACCAACTTGGGGCGGTCAATGAATCTTGCAATATCTGCTCAATTAACTCTGGTGGTACTGGGGTGGGAAGGAAATCCCGGGTAGTTCTGCGCGATGAGATGAAATCAGAGACCCAGGCGCCATCTTTTTCTGCAGGATTAAAGCCCATAAATTTTTTTAGTTTTTATTGATCGAAGCGTTATAGATGCTTTGAATGGTTGAATCAAGCAAAGCATCAAACTGGTCATCACTTTGTTTTGCAGATAATCCTTCAGTTAGTGCCCTAGAAAATGAGGCAATAACGCCCTTATTTTTGGAGAGAAGCTGATTAGCTTCATCCCTGGAGTAACCACCAGAGAGTGCAACTACTTTTAATACTCGAGGGTGGGCCACCAACTCCTGATAAAGATTTGCCTTAGTTGGAATTGTTAGTTTTAACATCACAGTT
>SXRC01000112.1 GCA_005793655.1 Actinomycetota bacterium | reverse complement strand
GGCAAAGATGCGGATAGGGCCATCCTCATGGTTTGCTAGCAAAAGAATAAATCCACCTAGAACCGCTAAGTAGAAGGTAATAAATACCGCAGATGTTGAGCGCTTTATAAAATCACTTTGCGATATCAGCAATAAGGTAAACATTAAAATCGGTATGGTAAGTCCAGTTGAAACGGCAAGTCCTTCAGTGTTTGCAAACCAGGTAGCAAACAATAAAACTGATGATGCGCTCATCAATGCTAAATCTGGTAATTCAATTCCGCCGGTGCGATATGCATGGGCTAACTCCCTCACCCCAAGCATAATTACGACCCAAATTAAGATGAAAAATAGTAATGGTTGGATAATTATTGAGCCAAAGATCAAGCCCAACAGAAATAATGAAACCAAAATAGAAGGTAGTAGTTTTCGACCTGCTCGTTTATTTATTGCATCATTTATAGCGTGCAGATCCGCCATCATTAAACCTCTAGCAACTCTGCTTCTTTATGCTTGAGCAAACCATCAATCTTTGCTACATGATCGCTGGTAGTTTTTTCCAACTCTTTTTCAGCTCTAGCCAGATCATCTTTACCAACCTTGCCATCTTTTTCAAACTTTTCCATTGCCTCTTTCGCAGCCCGCCTGATGGCACGGATGGCAACCTTTGAATCCTCTGCCTTGCCCCTTGCCACCTTAATAAACTCTTTGCGTCTTTCCTCAGTTAATTGCGGAAAATTGACTCTAATTACATTGCCATCTGAGCCAGGATTTACCCCTAGATCTGAATCTCTAATTGCTTTTTCAATCGCCGCCATAGCGCCCTTGTCATAAGGAGTGATCATGGCAAGACGAGCCTCTGGAACTTGAACTGTTGCCAGTTGGGAAAGTAGTGTGCCAGTTCCGTAGTAATCAACCATTAATTTAGCAAACATCGCAGGGTGGGCCCTGCCAGTTCTAATTGTGGCAAAATCCTCTTTAGCAACCTCAATTGCTTTCTTCATTTTAGTGTTGCACTCTGCCAGTGAGGTAGTTAAATCTGCCATTTTATTTACTCCCTTTATTTAATCCCACTCTACTAGCAATCTAGAGCAGTGTATAAATTAGGCTTAGGAAACTAAAGTTCCAATGCTCTCACCGGAGACTGCCCGCTTGATATTGCCCTTGTTTTTAAGATCAAAGATCACAATTGGCAGTTTATTCTCCCGGCATAGTGCAAAAGCTGCGGCATCTGCAACGGCGAGTGATTTACTTAAAACCTCATCAAAAGAAATAGTTTCATATTTTTTCGCAGATTTATCCTTACGAGGATCAGCTGAATAAACCCCATCCACTCCACTTTTTGCCAACAACAGTGCCTGGACACCAATCTCAAGTGCTCTTTGGGCGGCAACTGTGTCGGTAGTAAAAAATGGCATACCAGCACCTGCACCAAAAATTACAACTCTTCCTTTTTCTCAATGTCTTATTGCCCGTCGGGGTACATAAGGCTCTGCCACCTGTCCCATTGTGATTGCAGTTTGCACTCGGGTTTCAATACTGGCTTTTTCTAGAAAATCTTGCAGCGCTAAACAATTCATTACTGTGCCCAGCATTCCCATGTAATCTGCGCGAGCTCGATCCATGCCACGTTGTTGCAGCTCTGCGCCTCTAAAGTAATTTCCACCGCCAACTACTACCGCAATCTGTGTACCAGCTCTTACTACCTCAGCGATTTGATTTGCCACATCATGAACCACATCAGGATCTACCCCGATACCTTTTTCACCACCAAATACCTCACCAGATAATTTAAGAAGCACTCGTTTATATCCCTTGCGTGACATGAGCACTCCTTTCCTAAATTATGGTACTGAAAAGTTTACTGACCTACACGGAATCTATTAAAGGTGGACACGGCAGTCTTTGCCTCATCTAAAATTTGCTGCACGGTTTTCTTTGCATCCTTGGCAAATGCTTGCTCCAGAAGTGACACCTCTTTCACAAACCCAGTAACTCTGCCCTCAACAATCTTGGCAATTGAAGCCTCTGGCTTTCCTTCACCTCGCGCTGTCTCCTCCGCCAATCGGCGTTCTTTAGCAATCTCATCAGCGGGCACTTGATCCCGGCTGACATAAACAGGTGCAAAGGCAGCTATATGTTGGGCGATATCTTTGCCAACTACTTCAGCAGCATTTTTTAATTGCACTAAAACACCAACCTGTGGTGGTAGATCAGGGGATGTCTTATGTAGATATAACGAGACTGGTGAACCAGTTAAAACGCTGATCCGTTTAATCTCAATCTTCTCCCCCAACATCGCATTACCTTCATCAATTACCTCTTGCACCATTTGGCCAGATGAAAGTTTTGAGGATAAAAAGGTATCAAGTTCAGTAATCTTTGATGTTGCCAAGTGATTAAGCAATTGATCAGCTAGGGCCTGAAACTTCTCACCCTTTGCCACGAAATCAGTTTCGCAATTTAGTTCAAGCAGTACTCCAAGATCTCCTTCGGCGCGACCCGCAACTAAACCATTTGAAGTGGCACGGCCTTCGCGCTTGGTAACACCTTTTTGACCCTTGATGCGAATGATCTCTACCGCTTTTTGATAATCACCATTGGCTTCATCAAGTGCTTTTTTGCAATCAAGCATGCCAGCAGCGGTCTGCTCCCGTAATTTTTTAACATCCTCTGCCGTATATGCCAACTTATGCACCCGCTGTTTGCGTTGGCTCTTTAATTAAATCTTTCTCCCAATCAGCAAGTGGCTGCTCTGCTGTTTTTTCAGCAGCTGCTGCCGCCTCTGCTGCTGCCTTATCGGCAATCTTTGCTGCTTGCACAGAACGAATTTGTAATCCTGCCACAATCGCATCTGTCATTACTCGGGTAAGAAGTGCGATGGAACGAATTGCATCATCATTTCCAGGAATCTTAAAATCAACCTCATCTGGATCACAGTTGGTATCTAAGAT
>SXRC01000111.1 GCA_005793655.1 Actinomycetota bacterium | reverse complement strand
CTGGCGCCCTGCGAGCAACCATGTATCAACCATGTATAGATGCCAATGGCAGATTAAAGATTGCTGCTGCAGTTGGAATTAATGGTGATGTAGAGAAAAAAGTAAAAGCGTTGCTAGCAGCAGGAGCTGATGTATTGGTAGTTGATACCGCTCACGGTCATCAAAAAAAGATGATTGAAGTGCTTAAAACAATAAGAGCGCTAAATCCAACAATTCCTATTGTCGCTGGCAATGTAGTTACCGCTGCCGGCACAAAAGAGTTAATTGAAGCAGGTGCTGACATTATTAAAGTTGGTGTAGGACCAGGTGCGATGTGTACAACACGTATGCAAACTGGTGTTGGCCGTCCACAATTTTCAGCAGTGCTTGAGTGTGCAACAGAGGCTAAAAAACATGGCAAAACAATTTGGGCAGATGGTGGTGTGCGCCATCCAAGAGATGTCGCTCTAGCTCTTGCTGCGGGTGCCTCACAGGTAATGATCGGCTCCTGGTTTGCCGGCACATATGAATCCCCAAGTGATTTAAGGAAGGATTCAGATGGCAGGCTTTATAAAGAATCCTTTGGTATGGCATCAGCTCGCGCTGTTGCAGCAAGGACAGCAAATGATGATGCATTTGACCGGGCACGGAAATCTTTATTTGAAGAGGGAATTTCTACTTCTCGGATGTATATAAATCCCACTCGTCCAGGAGTTGAAGATTTAATTGATGAAATCATTGCTGGTCTTCGCTCATCTTGCACATATAGTGGAGCTAAAAATTTAATTGAGTTTAATGAAAAAGCGGTAATTGGAATCCAATCAGCTGCCGGGTATGCCGAAGGTAGGCCACTATTTACCTCTTGGAAAAATTAGTGTGGTCAGATTACTTCAAAAATTATATAATTATTTACCATCCAAATTTCGATTTTTTATCCAAGCTTCTTGGTTAAATTATTACCTCTATGTCCTCTACTCATTGTTGATCAGCAAAACCAGAGAATTTTACAGCCAAACTGGAGAGGACGAGCTGTTAAGAAAGTACTTGCCAGAAAATTCAGGTTCATATGTTGATGTGGGCTCAGGCCAACCAGTAAGAGGGTCGAATACTTATTTTTTTTATAAACGCGGGTGGAGAGGTACATTAATCGATCCGGTTAAATTCAATTCACGATTAACCAAGCTTTTTAGAAGGCGCGACACGTTTGTTCGAAATATAGTTTCTTCGAAAAATACTCCTTTAAATTTCTATGAATTTTACCCTGCTGAATATTCAACAATCGAAAAATCTGTGGCTGAGGATCTAGTTAAAAAAGGAATCAAGCTAAAGAGTGAAGTTAATTTAAATCCAATTTCACTTGCATCATTAAACCTGACTTACCAGCCTCTTGATCCCACCCTGCTGAGTATTGATGTTGAAGGTCATGATCTAGAGGTTCTCAATTCAAATAATTGGTTTGCTTTTAAACCGAGGGTAATTTGTGTTGAGGAGAATATTTCAGGCAACAAACAAGCAGGTTCAAAAATTGCAAATTACTTGATTGCTCATAGATACAAATTTGTAGAAAGCACCGATATATCAAGTATTTATGTTCATATAGATTATTTAGAATCTGTGGATATTTCGACTTAATACCACAATGCTTAGTTATTAAATATGAAACTATCCCTAGTGATCTGTTTTCTAGATAACAAGATATGACCAATAAATCCAATAAGTAATGCTGCGATCACACCTAGATTTGCATAGGCCCATTGACCCTCTTTACCACCTAGGGGATTAAGTAAATAACCTTGCCATGAAAGCCAAGAGGCGAGTGAATTGGTAACTAATCCCCAACCAATAATTGTTCCAAATACAATTAAGCCAATAGATTTAAAATTATATGCACCATACCTTCCATTAGGGTCAAATAACTCTTCCTCGGCATAGCTTTTGCGAAGTAATACATCTGCCACAAACAAACCAGACCAGACCGCAACTGGCACACCCAAAGTAATTAGAAAACCTTGGAATGGCACAAAGAAATCACTTGCAAACCAGACCAAATAAATTGTGCCAATTGTCATTATTAATCCATCAATGCTTGCAGCTACATATCTTTTAACTGGCAAGCCAATTGAAACTAATACCAATCCAGATGAGTAAAGATCTAGTATCGCACCCCCTATTAGTCCAAGGATTGCCACAAAAGCAAATGGAATTAAGTACCAGGTGGGAAGCAATGTAGTTAGAGCGCCAATTGGATCTGTTGCTACCTGCGCATTTAACTCATCACTACTTGCAACAAGAAGTGATCCATAAATAACCAAAATTATTGGAACAAGGGAGGCGCCAAATATGGTCCAACCAACTACCCCTTTACCAGAAACAGTTCTTGGTAGATACCGGGAGTAATCAGCCGCACAACCAACCCAGCCAAGTCCAATTCCGGTGATTGCAAAAATTACTGCGCCAATAAACCCAGCGGTTGCACCGTTTTCAATAGCTGAAACCTTTGCCCAGTTAACTGAGTCAATACTTAAGAATATGTATCCGGCGGTTAACGCAAGTGTAGTTATTGTGAGAAAAAATTGAATTTTCATAATCACCTTAAAACCTAAAACACCACCAATTATTGTTAGGCCGCCTGCAAGTAGAAAGCCAAATATCTTTGATAGATCTGGACCAATATTTGCCACCCTAGTAAAAACTGTTTCAGAGGCCAAAGTTGCAAGTGATACTAAAACTGTCTCCCAGCCGACAAATATTAAATAGGATAAAAAACCAGGTAATCGGTTTCCCTTAACACCAAAAGCTGCTCGAGATAATGTCATGGTTGGCGCATTTGCGCGCTTGCCTGCTAAAGATGAGATTGCTACTAATGAAAAACTACCAATTGTGCCAATTACTGCTGCAGCAGTTGCCTGCCAAAAAGAAATTCCAAAGCCTAGAAAAAAAGATCCATATGAGAGAGCTAGAAAAGAAACATTTGCCGCAGCCCATGGCCAAAACAAAGATCGGGCAGTGCCACTTCGCTCTGATTTATTAATAAAATTTATGCTGTTTGATTCAATCTGATCTGTTATCGATGCCATAAGGAATGTATTTAACTAAACTTGCTTACTACCTTGGGCGCTTTCGGCGCTCATGTGGACGTGGTCTTGATTTCTTTTTCTTTCCACCGCCTCTTGATCTTGATCCCCGGTAGCCACCAGATCCTCCTCCATCATCACTTTTCCCACCTTGCGCGGTAATTATTGGAATTCCGGAAGGCTCTGCTGCACCAGTAACCTTTACTAAGTTTGCATCCATTGGCCGAACTGTTGATTCATTCAATCTAACCCCCGCTCTTGCAGCCAACCCATGCACACCTTTTCTTTGTTTATGAGTTGCAAGAGTCACCACAGTTCCCACCGCACCTGCTCTAGCAGTTCTACCCGCTCTATGTAGATAATCCTTATGATTTTCTGGTGCATCAACATGGACAACAAGTGAAACATCATCAACATGAATTCCTCTTGCTGCCACATCTGTTGCAACTAAGGCGTTTGTCGCCCCTGATTTAAATGCCTCTAATACTCTAGATCTTTGTGGTTGAG
>SXRC01000016.1 GCA_005793655.1 Actinomycetota bacterium | reverse complement strand
TAAGTTTAAAACAATGGTCATTCTAGAAACTATTGGATTCTCAGTTGGACCCACCGCAAGTGAGTCAATGTTGTAACCACGACGAGAAAACAAAGAAGCCACCCGTGCTAGCACACCAGGTGAGTTTTCAACCAAAACTGCCAATGTATGAATAGCCATTACAACTCCTGTGAATCCCAGACAGGTGCCATAGATCTGGCAACAGTAATGTCATCATTTGATGTGCCAGCTGCCACCATTGGCCAAACCATCGCATCACGATGCACATTAAAATCAACTACTACTGGGCGATCATTAATCGCCATAGCAGCCTCAATAGTTTTATCAACATCCTCTGGTTTCTCACATCGCATTCCAACGCAACCCATCGCCTCTGCTAACAATTGAAAATCAGGGACGCGCTTTGAATGCAGATCTGTATTTGAGTAACGTTGGTTGTAGAACAGTGTTTGCCACTGGCGAACCATTCCTAATGATTCATTATTAATCACCGCTACCTTAATTGGAATATTATTTAGCGCACAGGTCACTAACTCTTGATTTGTCATTTGGAAGCAGCCGTCACCATCTATTGCCCACACAGTTGTGTCAGGTGCGCCAACCTTTGCGCCCATTGCCGCTGGAACTGCATATCCCATCGTGCCAAGACCACCTGAGTTAAGCCAGGTTCTTGGTTTCTCATAACCAATAAATTGTGAAGCCCACATCTGATGTTGACCTACGCCAGCTGCAAAAATTGTATCTGGGCCAGAAATTTTTCCAATTCTTTCAATTACATGTTGCGGTGAAACAGAACCATCTACTGGCTTGTCATAGCCAAGAGGGAATTTTTTGCGCCAGCCATAAACCTCATTAAGCCATGGAGTTAAATCGGGGGCAGATTTTGCTAACGCTGCCTTGGTTGCTGGGTTTAACGCCTTTAATATGTTTTTTAAATCACCAATCAGCGCAACATCAGCATGGCGATTTTTGCCAATCTCTGCTGGATCAATATCTGCATGAATAATCTTGGCATTTGGTGCGAAGGTGGAGAGCTTGCCAGTAACTCGATCATCAAATCTTGCGCCTAAAGTTATAAGTAGATCTGCTTTTTGTAGCGCAGTGACAGCAGCAACTGTGCCATGCATACCAGGCATACCAAGATGTTGGTTATGAGAGTCTGGAAAAGCACCCCTTGCCATCAAGGTAGTGGTTACTGGTGCGCCAGTTATTTCAGCAAGTTGCATCAACTCCCGTGCGGCATTTGCCTTAATTACGCCGCCGCCAACATAAAGAAGTGGTTTCTTAGATTGGGCAATTAGCGCAGCCGCATCTCTGATCGCTTCACTATTTGGCTCTAATACTGGGCTATAACCTGCAAGTGAAACAGTTTTTGGGTAATTAAAAGTCGTCTCTTTTTGAAGTGCATCTTTGGCAATATCAACTAAAACTGGACCTGGTCTGCCGGTGCTGGCAATATAAAAAGCTTCAGCGATCGCCCGTGGAATATCATCTGGATTAGTAATTAAATAATTATGTTTAGTTATTGGCATAGTCACACCGCGAATATCTGCCTCTTGAAAGGCGTCGGTACCAATCGCTGCTGAAGGAACCTGTCCGGTAATTGCCACCATTGGAACTGAATCCATCTGGGCATCAGCAAGTGGGGTTACTAAATTTGTTGCGCCCGGACCTGAGGTTGCAATACAAACACCAACTCGCCCAGTAGCTTGGGCATAACCAGTTGCTGCATGTCCTGCGCCTTGCTCATGTCTTACTAAAATATGGCGAATCTTAGAATCAAAAATAGGATCGTAGGCAGGAAGAATGGCGCCCCCTGGGATGCCAAACATGACATCAACACCAGCAGCTTCAAGTGCGTTAACTAAACTTTGCGCACCATTTATCTTGCCCATCATTTCCTTCCTTTATTTATTGCTCCTGTAATACAAAACCCCCCAGTTTTATCTGAGGGGTGCGAACTAATCTATTGCTGTTAGCGCGCACGCTCGATAATCACTACGACCACAGATGTGATCGAAAGTTGTGAGATTAGCGATGTCTTCTTCATAGGCGTAGTTTCGCAGGTCAGATATCAGGTAGTCAAACCCTGAGACAGTTCTGCCATTATTTGAGCGTGCTTATAACAAAAGTGCAATTAATCGCAGACCGCACCCTTTGAAGCACTGCCTACTAGTTTTGAATATTTCGCCAATACACCACGACGGTACATATGTGGAATTGGCTTAAAGCTTTTCCTTCGCTCATTCATCTCTTTTTCATCAACTACTAAATCTAAAGTGCGTTTTTTTATGTCAACTCTGATCAAATCACCATTTTTGATAAATGCTATTGGTCCTGCATCAACCGCCTCTGGTGCAACATGGCCAACACATAATCCAGTAGATCCTCCTGAGAACCGCCCATCTGTTAATAGCAAGACAGATTTACCAAGACCTGCCCCTTTAATGGCGCCAGTAATCATCAACATCTCTCGCATACCAGGACCACCTTTTGGTCCTTCGTATCGAATTACTAAAACATCTCCTGCCACAATCGCACCACTTTCTAATGCATCCATCGCAGATTGCTCACGCTCGAAAACCTTTGCTGGACCTTCAAAAAATTCAACATCTATTCCCGCTGTTTTACAAACTGCACCCTCAGTTGCCAGTGATCCACTTAAAATTGTGATGCCACCAGTTTTTGATATTGCATTTTTTACCGCTTTTAGAATCTCACCATCAGGATCTGGAGGCGTAATATCTTTAAGATTTTCAGCCATACTCTTGCCAGTAACTGTTAGACAATCACCGTGAAGTAAGCCAGCATCTAGTAAGGCTCGAAGAATTACTGGTATTCCGCCCACCTTGTCCACATCAGTCATTACATACTTACCAAATGGTTTTAAGTCTCCAAGTAACGGCACCTTAGAGCCAACTCTGTGAAAATCTTCAAGTGTTAAATTAACATCTGCCTCATGTGCAATTGCAAGCAGGTGAAGAACAGCATTAGTTGATCCACCCAGTGCCATAACAACTGTGATTGCATTTTCAAAAGCTTTTTTGGTAAGAATCTGCCTAGTTGTAATCCCTTTGCGAATTAGCTCCACAACCGCTGCTCCTGATTTAACTGCATAATCATCACGCCGGCGATCTATTGAAGGTGGAGAAGCTGAACCGGGAAGTGATAAACCAATTGCCTCACCTACTGCTGCCATCGTGTTAGCGGTATACATGCCACCACAAGCACCCTCACCTGGGCAAATAGCTCTTTCAATTTTATCAACCTCCTCTTGCGAAATTAATCCGCGAGCGCAAGCACCAACCGCCTCAAATGCATCAATGATTGTGACATCTCTGCCATCTACTTTGCCTGGCATAGTCGAGCCGGCGTAAACAAAAACACTTGCCACATCCATCCGTGCTGCTGCCATCATCATTGCTGGCAATGATTTATCGCAACCAGCAAAGGTGACCATGCCATCGAATCGCTCTGCCTGCATCACAGTCTCAACTGAATCTGCAATTACCTCTCTTGATACCAGAGAAAAATGCATTCCTTCATGTCCCATAGAAATTCCATCAGAGACTGAGATCGTGCCAAATTGCATTGGAAATCCACCAGCATC
>SXRC01000110.1 GCA_005793655.1 Actinomycetota bacterium | reverse complement strand
CAAAGACCTTTTTTCTGTCCACCGCCAGCATTTTTAAGTTGCACATAATCACTCACCACATCATCAAGTGCACTGTGATCGCGCACATATGTGACATCTTCTGCCTTAATTCTTCCCGCCATGCTTCCTATCCTAGTTTCAAATTAGACAACCTAAATTATCCCCTGTTAATAAGGCGATTATGCAGTGCAACTGCGCCAGGGTCAGTTAGCGATGCCACCTGATCAATTACTACTCGCAGGCGAGCTTGATCAGTTTGGGCCCGCTGCCAATCCTGCAGGAAAAAACTTTCCAGGGTAGTGGGTGCACTTTCAAGGATTGCTTCAACCAACTCAGTAAGTAATTTTTGCTGCTCACCGTATCTAATCTGGGAATCACTCGCATTAATTACATAATGACCAGCCATTGATTTAAGCAATGCCACCTCAACCCGCTGCGCCCTAGGCACAACTAAATTTGCGTTATATCTTGTTAAGTTACCATCCCCATACTTTTCTTGTGTTGCTACCTCAGCTGCTTGGGCAAATCTGCCAATAAGCTGACTAGCTAAATCTTTTAATCTAGCCAAAGACCGATGTGTGCCATCGTAATATCTTGGCCAACAAGATAGTTTTTGCAAATCAACTAATGCTGATTGCATCTCAGCTTCGGTAATATCAGCTAAATACATCTCTTGGGCAACTTTATATAACTTAGGCAGATCATTACTTAATTGATCTAATTTCACTTGACCAGAAACTAATGAATCCTCTAAATCATGGACGCTATATGCAACATCATCAGACCAATCCATAATCTGTGCTTCCACTGAGGTTTTGCTGGAGTCAATACCGCTTCGATACCAATTAAAGATCTCAAGATCATCTTCGTAAATACCAAATTTTTTAGCATTGACCGCTCTGCTCCAGGGATACTTTGTAGCAGCATCTAAAGATGCCCTGGTTAGATTCAATCCAATTGATTTCCCATCAGGCAAAACTGTTTTTGCTTCAAGCCTTATTAATAATCTAATACTTTGGGCATTGCCCTCAAAGCCACCACACGAGTTAGCGATTTGATTTAACGCCTCCTCGCCATTGTGACCAAATGGTGGATGTCCAATGTCATGGGCAAGACATGCTCCTTCCATTAAATCTGGATCGGCTCCTAAAGCGGCGCCAAGTTCGCGGCCAACCTGGGCGCACTCAAGTGAGTGCGAGAGCCGAGTTCTTGGAAAATCTGTTGCCCAAGGAACTGCTACTTGTGTTTTTGCAGCAAGTCTTCGAAGTGCAAAGGAGTGAATAATTCTGGCGCGATCCCTAGCAAACTCAGTGCGACCAATTCGCTTTGCTGGCTCATCTAAAAATCTTGCACGGTCAAAATCAGAGTATCCGGGATGCTCATTTGCTGGCCTAATTACCATTTGGTAATCCTATCTGCGACCAAAATTAAGTGCGATCACTTAACTTTATACCCAGCCTACCAACAGTTATATAAGCAAGATATGCCCCAGTTTCTCTTGCCAAATACTTATAGCCTGAGTTTGCAACTGCAGCTGGCCCAGTTTCAACTGCTGCACAACTTGCGGATAATCCTTGATCATTGGCCATTTTTACTGATCGAAAACAATGATAAGGATCAGTAACAATTACCACTGAATTAAGCTTTGCTTTTTTCATCACCTGCGCATAAGCCTGCGTACTTCCTATAGTATCTCTACCTTTTGTAATCGATAGAATATTTATCCGCTTTACTCCATTTTTAATTAGCCAGTTTTTACTAGCTGCTGCCTCAGTAGTTCTATCCCCAGGTGCTCCTGAGCCGACGGTATAAATCCTTGGTGCCAACCCTGCTTTATAAATCTTTAAACTCTCATCCAACCTAGATTGCAATACTTCACTGGGCCGACCATCAAATTGCGCAGCTCCCATTACTAAAATCACCTCAGATTTAACCGGCTCTGAGTTCCTGGCTGCATACCAAATACTGCCAGCAAAATATAATGGAATTACGATTATTAATAATAAAATAAATGAAATAACTCTTCTAATAAATTTAAATAAGAACAATTACTTATCCACCACTTATTGCATCATCAATTGTGATGGTGGCTAACTCATCTGGATCATCAAGCCAACCTGCTGGTAATTTCACCTCACGACCTTGACTAGTACGCCCCCTTGGTCCATCACCCACCTCTTGTGGGTATGGCTGATCCTGCAATCCTGATAACAACTGCTCCATTTCAACTAGTGATGAAACCATGCCAAGGGATGATCTAACCTGTCTTGGCACTGAGAAACCTTTCAAATACCAAGCCATATGCTTTCTAATATCTCGCATCGCTCTGTCTTCATTTTCAAAGTACTCAACTAATAATTGACCATGGCGAAGCATTATTTTTCGTACCTCAAATAGATTTGGATTAACTCGCTTATTTTCACCATTTATTGAGCTGACTAAATCAGCAAATAACCAAGGTCTACCTAAGCATCCCCTACCAACTACTACACCTGCGCAACCGGTTTGCTGCATCATATTGACCGCATCCGCACCTGACCAGATATCACCATTTCCAAGCACTGGCACATCAGTATCTGATAAATGTTCAACTAACTCAGTAATTTTATTCCAATCAGATCTGCCCTCATATAACTGGGCAGCAGTTCTAGCATGCAGCGCCACCCAAGTAACACCTAGATCTGCTGCTGATTTTGCTGACTCTAAAAAAGTTTGATGATCAGAGTTAATTCCAACTCGCATCTTTACCGTTACTGGAATGCCATATTTACTTGCAGCCTTAACTGCTGACTCAACAATTGCCGAAAATAATTTACGTTTAAATGGCAAAGCTGCTCCCCCACCCCGGCGGGTAACTTTAGGAACTGGACAACCAAAATTTAAATCAATGTGATCTGCTAAATCCTCACTACCAAGTAGATCAGCTGCTTTTCCTATTACATCTGGATCAACAGCGTAGAGTTGAATTGATCTAGGTGTTTCTCCAACTCCTGGCTTAATTAATCTAAAGGTCTCTTCCCGCCGTTCAATTAAGGCACGTGCGGTAACCATCTCAGAAACAAATAAACCAGCACCTTGCTCTCGACATAATCTTCTAAATGCTGCATTAGTTATTCCTGCCATTGGGGCAAGCACAACCGGGGTGGCTAGTACTACCTCATTATTTTCAAATCTGCCATTAGAAATTGGCAGATGAAGTGGCTTAACTTTGGTGAGCAATTAGCAACCTAATAATTTTGTGGCAAGATAATTTTGAACTTGATCAATT
>SXRC01000109.1 GCA_005793655.1 Actinomycetota bacterium | reverse complement strand
GTCGCAGGTTCAACTCCCGCCGGGGACGCAATTAATATATTAATGATCTAAAGTAAAACGTTTCATTGCTTTTGGTGCCCACCAGTTACGTTCACCAAATAATCTCATTAATGCTGGAACTAACAACGCTCTAATTAATGTAGCATCTAATATAATGGCAAAAGCAACTCCAAAGCCAAGCATTTTTATTGAAGTAACACCACTCAACATGAAAGATGCAAAAACTATTGCTAATAAACCAGCTGCTGCAGTAATGATTCGAGCCGAGCGTTGTAGGCCAGTGGCTACTGATTCAATATTTGATCTACCGGCATCATGCTCCTCCTTGATTCGAGAGAGTAGGAAGAGCTCATAATCCATCGATAATCCAAAGGCGACAACTGCTACCAAAATAATTGAGCCAGTATCTACCGCGCCAGTTACAGTAAAATCACCTACCAACCATTTCAAATGCCCGCCAACAAAAATCCAAGTAATTAATCCCAAAGTTGCTGCGAGTGAGAGGATATTTAGTATCACCGCCTTTATTGGCAAAATAATTGAACCTGTAAAAACAAATAAAAGAATTAGCACCCCAATAGCAATCCAGATAAGTGCCCATGGCATGGTCTTGGCAATCCCAATTTGTGTGTCAGCGTAATCAGCTGCCACACCACCAATTAATGTGCCAGTCGGGGCAGAAATCTGCCTTAGCTCTTTTATCAAACCCT
Organism: Actinomycetota bacterium; assembly: GCA_005793655.1. Lineage (GTDB taxonomy): Bacteria > Actinomycetota > Actinomycetes > Nanopelagicales > Nanopelagicaceae > Nanopelagicus. Next base: position 3,047 of record SXRC01000109.1, on the reverse strand, counting down.
CAGCTTGCGGAGTTCTAGGCGCCATCGAATGAATCGCAGTGATTCGAAGATCATCTCCATAAATTTGTGTTTTTCCCACTCGAACTACACCTGGCACTTTAGCTATGGCAGATTTGTAAACTTCCACCTTATCGCCAAGTGCTACACCCTTTGGAATTACAATTTCAATTGGATTTCCTTCTTGACCAGGGAAACGTTCGGTAATAATGCGCGCTGCATTAGCGGCAGGATTGCTAGCTGGTAGCACTCTGGAATCTACCTGTGAAAAAACAATATCTTTTATTGGGGCTGCCAATACAGCCAGAATAATTAATGAATACACAACCACTGAAACTGGCTTTCTCATTACAAATCTTGCCGTTTGGGCCCATCTGCCATTCTCTTTAGGAGTAATCGCACCTTTACGGACAATCGCCTTATCAATTTTCTTTCCTAGTATTGCGAGCAGTGCTGGGAGTGCAATTAAGGCACCTGCAACAGCCATGGTGACAACAGTTACGCCAGCGTAGCCAAATGATTTCAAAAACATTAGTGGAAATAACATCAAAGAGGCAAGAGTTATCACGATGGTAAGTCCAGAGTAGAAAACAGTCTTTCCAGCTGTACTTACTGTGCGCTTTATGGATTCATCGACAGATTTTCCTGAGTGAAACTCTTCCCGAAACCTATTTACAATAAGCAATGCATAATCAATACCAAGACCTAGTCCTAAGCCAGTAATTAGATTTAAAGCAAAGATGCTGACACCTGTAAAAAGTGTCAACAAATAAACCACCAGTAAAGATCCCAATATTGCCGATACGCCAACTAGTAGTGGCATGGCGCTGGCAACTAGGCCACCAAATACAAAAACTAGCAATATGAAGGTCAATGGAATTGAGATCGCCTCAGAAATTTTTAGGTCATCAGCAATTTTAGTATTGATTGCATGGGCAAATATGCCTGTGCCACTGCCATAAACTGTGAGGTTTTCAAATTTGCCATCGTATTTACTTTGAATCAACTTGCCTAAAGATTGAATATCATTCCACTCAACGGTGCTGCCGTATATAAAAAGAAATGCAGATTTACCATCAACACTTTTCAATGAAGGTGCACCACCTGAACTCCAATAAGAAAGCGTGGAGTCAACTCCCGCCTCATTCTTTATCTGCGCTTCAAGTTTTGTTGCAGTAGCAACTACGTTGGGTGAAGTAATTACCTCACTAGCTTCAACTACCAAGACAACTGCAGGTTCCTTAACTTTAAATACATCAGTTACATACTCAAAAGCTTTAGCTGAATCACTATTTAAGTCCGAGTAACCACCACTCTCTAACTTTCCAAAAGCAGATGAGCCAATCGCACCGGCTGAAAGAATTGAAACAATAAAAAGTGAAAAAATCAGTTTTTTACGTTTCACGATTACTTCGCCTAATTTTTCAAACACTTTTTCACCAATTCGCTTAGATTCCCGATAGACTTATATTCTAATGAGTGAAGATAAAAACATGAAAAAATCTGTACCTGATAATTCTGGTGAGGTTAATCACCCATTACTGCAAAAAGTTTCAAATGATGAAATTGATTTAGAGATTGATTTAAAGCGAGATGATGAAATAGCAGCAGATAAACCCCCACACCACCTGTAAGAATTACTCCTTACTTTTTACCGCTGGCTTACTCTCAGTTTTTGTAACAGGTTTACTTTCAGTTTTAACCGCAGGTGTTTCACTCTTAGCTGGTGGTGTACTTCTTGAATCTGTTTTGTAAAAGCCACTTCCCTTAAATACAACGCCAACATTGTTATAAACCTTTCGTACCTGACCATCACATTTAGGGCAAACTTCAATTACTGGATCTGTGAAAGATTGCACAGCCTCAAAAGTGTGTTCACACTCACTACACAGGTATTCATAGGTTGGCATAGGAGATAATCTTAAGCAGGTGGGAAGATAAGGGCTAACTAGATAGGAAAGGTGAGGCAATGAAGCGGTTAATTGCTGTTTTCCTAACACTCACCTGCTTCCTAGTTACACCATCTACTGTTTATGCAACATCAATTGTTAGCACTTCACCTACCGCAGGTTCAGTTCTTAGCATTTCACCAACCGCTGTCACAATAAAAGCTAATGCAGATTTATTAGATGGTGCTAATGAAATTACAGTTACCGATGCAAAAGGTGCTCGAGTAGATGATGGCTCCATTCAAATCCAAGGGGCAGTCTTAATGGTGGGTATAAAACCGCTTACTGACTCCGGGCTCTACACAGTCACTTACACACTTATGGCAATTGATCAGCCACCAATCGTGGGCACATTTACATTTTTGTATAACTCACCAGCAGAGATGATATTGCCAACTCCAACTCCAACTGACACTCAGGTGGTGACTGCAACACCCAACCGAACCACAGATATATTTGTAATTGGTTTAATGATTTTTGCTTTTGTTATGTTGGTGTTCTTATCAAGGTATGCCAAAAAGACCTTTAAATCTCCAAGTGGCTCAGGTAAAAAAGTAAAGAGTGCAAGTACAAGTAAGAAATTTATTAAGTAAGTAGTGTGGTAAAAATTGATTGATATACTCTCTCCCCTTTCAAAAGGATTGATGCAATTAACTGGTGTGCTAAGTATTGGATTTCTAATCACCTTAAGCTTTCTTGATCAAGATATAAAGGGCGCGATTAAAAATCACTCTTTAATTAAAAAAACCCGACTAGTTATTACCTCCTGGCTATTAGCTACTGCAATATATGTAATAGTGCAGCTCTCATACCTACTTGATCAACCCTTAGCAGCATCCTTTGATTTAACTGTAATCAGATCTTATTTAACTCAGACATCACTCGGTAAGGCTTACGTAGTGCAAATAATTGGAATTTTAATCCTGCTACTTATTCCTCTGCGACGATTACTAAGTGCATATATGTCACTACTGATCGCTTTAATCGCGATCACCGCCCCCGTTTTTCAGAGCCATGGCAGCAGCTCAGGTAATCATGGACTTGCAATTGGCGCGCTAATAATCCATGTGATCGCATTAAGTTTTTGGGTGGGTGGATTAT
>SXRC01000108.1 GCA_005793655.1 Actinomycetota bacterium | reverse complement strand
TCCATGGTTGGAAATATGGATGGGCACCACCTGGCACAAGTCCTACTCTAATTGATCCAAATTCTCCGCCTGAATCTGCAGAGTCAGATGAACTTGAACAACCTGTTAGAAGTAGCGCAACTGCTGCCAGTGACGCTATTATTGATTTTTTCATTTGTTCCCTTCGATTATTTTCCTGACCAAGATTAAGGTTGCTCTCAACCTTACAAAAATGGTTATGCGGATCATTCACCTTACTAGACGGTTTATCAACTTCTTTGCCCTACTCCAACATAACAATCTTGTTACCTGTGAATTCAAGAATTGCCAGGGGCACCCGACATCTGTATCCCAAATTGCGAGTCCCAGTATGTGGACAAATTTATTTTATCTGACCTCGCCATTGTGGGCCATCTGGGTATTTGTAATCAGAGACTGAAGCAGCAAACATCTCGGCTCCTGCTCCCGCTTTTACTGGTGGGATATACCGAGCATTTCTAATATCGGTTGGTACCACAAAGTGCTCATGTAAGTGATCGACAAACTCAACCACGCGATCAGGATTTTCACCACCTACTGCAACGTAATCGAACATCGCCAGATGTTGAACCATTTCACATAACCCAACACCACCTGCGTGCGGGCAAACTGGCAAACCAAATTTAGCTGCCATCAAAATTATTGCGATATTCTCATTGATGCCGGCAACTCTTGATGCATCAATCTGCACAAAAGAAAATGATTTTGATTGCATCATCTGTTTAAAAATAATGCGGTTAGCAACATGCTCCCCGGTTGCAACCTTTACCGGCGCAATCGCTTTTGCGATAGCAGCATGCCCTACTACATCATCTGGGTTTGTTGGTTCTTCAATCCAATGCAGATTAACATCGCCTATGGAGTTGAGCCACTCAATGGCTTGATTAACATCCCAAACTTGATTGGCATCAATGGCTAACTTGATCTCAGCTCCCACCGCTTGCCGCACCAGTTTTAATCGCCGCTTGTCATCCTCTAATGAGACGCCACACTTTAATTTAATTAATTTAAATCCATCAGCTACTGCTTGTTTTGCAAGGTGCACCATTTTTTCATCGGTATACCCAAGCCAACCTGGCGTGGTCGTGTACGCAGGTAAGCCATTAGCAAGCAGGCTGGTCTCATTCTTAGCGCGGTTGGCCTGCGCCTTAGTGAGTATTTCAAGTGCTTGCGCTGGAGTAATTGCATCTGAGATATACCTAAAATCAACCAGATCAACAATCTCTTGCGGAGAAAGATCAGCTAAGTACTTCCACAATGGTTTACCACTTACTTTACAAACTAGATCCCATACGGCATTTATCACCGCACCAGCAGCCATATGAGTCACACCCTTTTCAGGGCCTAACCACCTCATCTGTGAATCGCGAACTAATGACTTCGCAAACTCACCCATGGACTTGGCTAATTCAGAAACCTCTTTGCCAACTGCATAGGGGGCAAGTAATTCAATGGCAGAGCATTGCAAATCATTACCGCGGCCGATTGTAAAAACTAAACCATACCCAGATAATTTTGGATCATCGGTGAGTAGCTCTAGGTACGCTGCTGAATAATCAGGATCCTGATTCATGGCATCTGAGCCATCTAAGCCTCGCGAGGTGGGAAAACGAACGTCAGTGGTCTTAAATCCAATAACTTTCGGCACACTTACTCCCTATATAAGATCATTTATCTATTCGATTGCTGATTAAAATCCTATACGATAATCAAGATAATCAAAGAGTGAAAGGAATGAAATTGGAAGCAAAGCGAATTGGTTCAGTAATTGGGGTTAAACCTGATCAAATTGCTGAGTATGAGCGCATCCACGCTGAAGTTTGGCCAGAGGTGCTAGCAACTCTTAAACGGGCAAATGTCTCTAAGTTTTCGATATTTCGTTTTGAAAATATGCTCTTTTCTTATATGGAGTACACCGGCAAAGATTATGAAGCAGATATGGCACTTATTTCGGCAGACCCAATTACCCAAGATTGGTGGAAAGTGACCGCACCAATGCAAAATCCTGTGCCACAAAAAAAGGAAAATGAATGGTGGCATGAAATTCCAGAGGTTTTTCAACTAACATAAGTTATTAGCCAAGATAGAAAGAAGGTTTGAGATGAGAATTGATTCACACCATCACGTTTGGGATCTTTCAGTGCGTGAACAAGGCTGGATGGTTGGTGAGGCGTTAAATCCAATTAAAAAGAACTTCTCGATCAATGATCTAAGGCAAGCTGTTACTGGATGTGGGATTGATAAGACAGTTATCGTACAAACCGTTACTAATTACGATGAAACACCTGAGCTGCTGGAGTTGGCAGATACTGATGATTTTGTTGCTGGCGTGGTTGGATTCTTAAAGATAGATGCCGCTGATGCAATTTCATACCTTGATAAGTATGAATCTATGCGAGGTTTTAAGTATTTAGTAGGAATCAGAGATATTGCCCATGATTACGAAGATGTTGGCTACCTTTCCAAACCTCAAGTTATTAAAAATGTGCAAGAGTTGGGTAAGAGAGGTTTAGTTTATGACCTGCTCACAAAGACACCACACATGCAAGCAGCAATAGATTTAGTTAAGCAATGTCCTGATACCCAATTTGTATTAGACCATATTTCAAAGCCCTATATTGCAAAGGGTGAGATGCAACCATGGGCCAATAAACTACAAGAATTAGCTGGCTATAAGAATGTAGTAATTAAAGTCTCTGGTTTATTCACCGAAGCTGATTGGAAGAGTTGGAAACAGGAAGATTTTTTACCATACCTTGATCACGTTACTAAATCATTTACACCAGAACGAATGATGTTTGGCTCTGATTGGCCTGTCTGTTTACTTGCTGCAACCTATCGACAAAGTATTAATCTGATGGAGCAGTACACGATGAGTTTTTCTAATTCTGAGAAAAATAATTTTTGGGCAGGAACTGCTAACAGAGCGTATGGATTAAAACTGCTTTAACTAGGCATACCTAGCATGTAGGGCGCCATCCACCATTAAATCTGCTCCAGTTATGAAAGATGCATCCTTTGAAAGCGTAAATAAAATAACATTTGCTATCTCCTCCGGTGAACCAAATCTGGCATTTGGAGCAACCGATAAGGAATGTGCTTTCTCATCAGGAAATGCTTCCATATAACTTTTTAATAGCGGAGTTGCAGTTGTGCCAGGTGATACTGAATTAAATCTGATTCCGTACTTGCCCTCATCAAGGGCTAAGTTTCTAGACAATCCAATAATTCCACCTTTAGCGGCTGAGTAAGGGAAAAAATTTGGTCTAGACATTCGGCCATGAATTGATGAAATATTTACAATTGAGCCATACTTCTTTTCTCTCATGTCAGGCAGACATAACTTTGCTAGGTACCAGCTTGATTTAAGATCAAGGGCGAAAAAATCATTCCACTCCTCATCTTTGTACTCAACCGCATCGGCGTATGAGTTACGGCCAGCATTAGATACTGCAACTGTGACTGGGCCAAAGGTTGAAACTAACTTGTCATAACCTGTTTTAAAGGTTTCAAACTTGGAAACATCTGCCTTTGTATATTGAACTTGATGTCCTTCTTTTGTTAATTTCTCAACCAGAGCATTGGCTTTCGCATCATCAATATCAACAAACGATACTTTGGCGCCCTCTTTGGCGCCGCCAATTACTAATGCTTCACCAATTCCAGCTGCTCCACCGGT
>SXRC01000015.1 GCA_005793655.1 Actinomycetota bacterium | reverse complement strand
TTAACGCCATCGCGCCAATCATCAATTGAGATCATCGCCTCTTCAGTTTTATATCCAAGATCTGCTGCCAAAGTTAATATTGAATCTCGAGTGATGCCAGGAAGTAATGTGCCAGTCAACTTTGGTGTGATGATCTTGGCATCTTTGCCACTTCCTTTAATGAAGTAGAGATTCATTCCACCCATCTCCTCCACCCACTTGCGTTCAACCGCATCTATGTAGACAACTTGATCACAACCTTCTTTAGCTGCTTGTTTTTGTGCAAGCAGGGAAGCGGCATAATTTCCACCGCACTTTGCCTCACCTGTGCCACCTAATGCTGCTCTTACATACTCAGTTGAGATCCAAACAGTTACCGCTTTTGCAGCGTTAAAGTAAGCAGAGGCAGGAGTTGCAATTAATATGTATGTGGCGTGATTTGATGGGCGCACACCAAGTCCAACCTCAGTTGCAATCATAAATGGGCGGATATACAAAGATTCGCCAACTTTTTTTGGTACCCAACCCGCATCTACTTTTACCAACTCCTCAATGGTTTTAACAAAGAAATCAACTGGCATTTCAGGTAAGGCAATCCTGGCTGCAGATTTTGCAAAGCGTTTTGCATTTGCATCTGGCCTAAATAATGAAACACCACCATCTGGCTGCGAATACGCTTTCATTCCTTCAAATATTTCTTGGCCATAATGAAAGACCATTGCTGCTGGATCTAAAGTTATTGGGCCATATGGTTGTAATTTTGCATCATCCCAACCAGTTGCCTCACTCCAAGTAGCAATCACCATATTGTCGGTGTAGTACTTACCAAAGCCAGAATTGGCAACTCGCTCATCGCGTTCAGCTGCGCTTACTGGATTTGAATTTGGATTGCTGATTACTTTCATAAGACTCCAGCCACTAATGCATCACCAATTTCGGTAGTTGATCGCTTCTTATCTGCGCGAGCAGCTAGATCCTTTGCCACCGCAACCTCCACATCATTTGCTGCTTTATCTTGCCCAAGATGATTTAACATCATTGCTACCGATAATACCGTTGCAGTTGGGTCGGCTAAATTCTTACCAGCAATATCTGGGGCTGAACCATGGACCGGCTCAAACATCGAAGGAAACTGCCCAGTTGGATTGATATTTCCACTTGCTGCTAGGCCAATACCACCACAGATTGCAGCTGCAATATCAGTAATGATGTCGCCAAATAAATTATCAGTTACTACCACATCAAATCGCTCTGGGTTAGTGACAAAGAACATTGATGCTGCATCCACATGTAGGTAATCGGTTGTGACTTGCGGGAAATCCTTAGCTACCTCATTAAAAACTCGCGTCCAAAGTCCACCTGCTCGAGTTAACACATTGTTCTTGTGCACCAGGGTAAGTTTTTTGCGTGGGCGAATCATCGCTCGATTAAATGCATCTCGAATTACTCGCTCCACACCCTTATAGGTATTAATTGATTCTTCAATTGCTAACTCTTTTTTTGTTCCCTCATCTTTAAGTGAGCCAGCACCAACATATAACCCTTCAGTGCCCTCTCTGACTACGATGAAATCAATTCCCTTGTTGTTTGTTATAGGGGATGTAACTCCTGGAAATAATTTTGCTGGTCTTAGATTTATGTAATGTTCAAAGGCAAATCTAAGTTTAAGCAATAAGCCACGCTCTAATACCCCACTTGGCACAGTTGGATCCCCTACCGCCCCCAATAAAATTACATCAGATTTAGCTAACTCTGCCATTACTGAATCTGGCAATGTTTCTTTAGTTTTATGCCAGTAAGCAGCGCCCAATTCGTAATTAGTTTTCTTAAACTCTAAATCATATTTTTTAGCTACTGTATCCAAGACTCGTAAACCTTGGGTTACTACCTCAGGTCCGATGCCATCTCCGGGAATTGTTGCTAAATTATAAGTTTTCACTCATTCACCAAATTCACAAAGCGAACTAAAGATGCCCCAGTCTCTTTGGCAATCACATCAATAATCTCTTTTGGAATAACTGAATCAACAGTTAATGACATCAAAGCCTGGCCACCCTCTTGGGTGCGACCCACCTGCATATCGGCGATATTAATCTTCAACTTGCCTAATGCATTTCCAACTACACCAACTACACCAGGTCGGTCGGTATACCTTAGGAATAGCAAATTATTGGTAGGTTTTAAATCTAGATCTAATTGATCTATGCCAACAATCTTTTCTACCTGTTTAATTCCCATTAATGTGCCACTTACAAGCACCTGGCTGCCATCAGCACAAGCTGCTCGTACTGAAACTAAATTACGATGATCTGGGCTTTCAGAATCAGTTGAAACTGTTGAGCTAATTGATCTTTCAGTTGCTAATGCTGGGGTGTTTACATATGTAACATCTTCAGCTCCCATTGCAAGGAGTGCTCCTTTTAGCGCGCTAGTTGCAAGTATTGAAACATCAAGGGATGAGATCTCACCTCGAACTTCAACATCAATAGCAGAAATAACATCCTCGGCAAGTGCGGTAGCAATTTGTGCCAATTTTTCAACAAGTGGTAGGGCTGGGCGGACTGCTTGATCAATTGCACCACCCTTAACATTTACTGCGTCCGGTACTAATTCGCCAGATAAAGCTTTTCTAACTGAAATAGCCACAGCAATTCCAGCCCGTTCCTGTGCTTCATCAGTTGAAGCCCCCAAGTGAGGTGTGGCAACCACATTATCTAATGTAAATAAAGGTGAATCTGTACATGGTTCAGTAGCAAAAACATCAAGTCCGGCGCCAGCAACTCTTCCTGATTTCAAAGCTTCATAAAGAGCAGTCTCATCTAACACACCACCACGGGC
>SXRC01000107.1 GCA_005793655.1 Actinomycetota bacterium | reverse complement strand
TGCGATTGAAACTCGAGGATATGGATTTCAAATTGAGATGGCGTTAAAGGCGATTAAACACGGGTTTGATATCAGGCAGGTTCCAATTACATTTGTTGAGCGGGAGAATGGTTATTCAAAGATGAGCCTTGCAATTGTTTGGGAGGCTTGGTTTATGGTGAGTATTTGGGGTTTGAGACGGTTGTTTAATCACCGATAATCTACATTATGTAAAGTGAAGAAGATTTAGTTAGAGGCCAACTCCTCGATCGGCAGACAACTGCAGACCAAATTTCGATCCCCATATACCCCATCAATTCTGCCAACAGTCGGCAAATATTTACCGGCTCGTCCTATGCCAAAACTTTCACCACTTGGAAATGCACCAATATGCCTGGAGTATTTTCGATCCCAATCATCGCGCAATAGATCACCAATGGTGTGCGGTGCATGCCGTAGGGGTGAATCCTCGATAGTAATCCGCTTTTCTTCAATCTCGATAATTTCAGCTTTAATACTCTCCATGGCTGATAGAAATCTATCCAACTCCCTCACATCCTCTGATTCAGTTGGCTCAATCATCATTGTTCCAGCAACTGGAAAACTCACAGTTGGTGAATGAAAACCATGATCCATCAATCTCTTGGCAATATCATCCACAGTTACACCGGTATTTTTGGTTATTTCACGAATATCGATAATACATTCGTGGGCAATGAAACCATTTTGTCCCCTGTAAAGTACTGGAAATAATCGATCAATCTTTTTGGCGATGTAATTTGCCGACAAGATTGCAACCTCAGTTGCTTTAGTCAACCCAGCTCCACCCATCATCCGGATATACATCCAGGAGATCGGCAAGATTGATGCCGAGCCAAATGGAGCACCAGATACTGGCCCTGGCCCAGTTGTTGGCCCTGCTGCCATATTCGCTGGATGATTTGGTAGAAACGGTGCTAAATGAGACCGAGCAATTACTGGACCAACACCTGGTCCCCCACCACCATGTGGGATGCAAAATGTTTTGTGCAAATTCAAATGCGAAACATCTGCGCCAAATCTTCCTGGCTTTGCTACGCCCACTAAAGCATTTAAGTTAGCACCATCAACATATACCTGACCACCTGCATCATGCACCATCTGACAAATTTGTGAAATTGCAGATTCAAAGACACCGTGCGTGGAAGGGTAAGTAACCATCAAAGCCGCCAAAGTTGATTTGTACTGTTCAATTTTTGCTTTCAGATCTTCAAGACTGACATTGCCGTAATCATCACAAGCTATAACTATTACTTTCATCCCCGCCATAACGGCACTTGCCGCGTTGGTGCCATGTGCACTAGATGGAATCAGACAAATATCTCTTGCAGACTCCCCTTTGCTATCTAAGTAATTTCTAATCGCTAGCAATCCAGCAAATTCACCCTGTGATCCAGCATTTGGTTGTAGCGAGACTGCGTCATACCCCGTAACCGATATCAACCAATCACTTAGTGACTTGATCAACTGTGAATATCCAGCTGCTTGATCGGCTGGTCCAAAGGGATGTATGGAATTAAACTCTGGCCAAGTAACAGGAATCATCTCTGAAGTGGCATTTAATTTCATCGTACAGGATCCAAGAGGAATCATCGTTCGATCCAGCGCTAAATCACGATCTGAAAGAATTCTAATATGACGAAGCATGGAGGTTTCAGAGTGGTAGGTGTTAAAAATTGGATGAGTTAAAAACTCAGTTTTTCTGATCAAATTCATTACTGGCGGTTTTTTTGAAACCAACTCAGAACCAAAGATTGAAACCAACTGAATTAAATCAGCCTCGCTACTTTGCTCATCAAAGCTTACGGATAACTGCGTTGATGCAATCATTCTAAGATTAAATCCAGCTTCAGCAGCTGCATCAAAGATCTGTTTCGCTTTATCAGTTCTAATCAATACTGTGTCAAAAATTTCATAGTTATCGACATCAAAGCCGGCTGCTTTAAGGGATCCTCTAAAGTTGTAAGCAAGGTTCTGCACTCTATTTGCAATCGCTTTTAATCCTTCAGGCCCATGCCACATTATGTAAAATGCTGATATAACTGCCAGTAAAACCTGCGCCGTACAGATATTTGAGGTTGCTTTGTCTCGTCTTATGTGTTGTTCACGTGTTTGCAGCGCTAATCTGAAGGCTAGATTTCCATGAGTATCAACTGATTGACCAACTAATCTGCCTGGCAGTGATCTTTCAAGTCCATTTCGAACCGCTAAAAATCCTGCGTGAGGTCCCCCGAAGCCAACAGGTACACCAAATCTTTGGGCAGAGCCTACCGCGATGTCCGCGCCATATTCACCAGGTGACTTGAACAAAGTTAGTGCCAGTAAATCGCAATCAACTATGGACAACGCTGAAAGTGATTGAACTTTGGCGATAACTTTACTTAGATCCTTTATCTCACCAGTAGAGTTTGGATAAGCAATGATTGCTGCGAAAATTTCACTGCCAAAATCTTCATTTTGGAAATCACTCTCAATCACCTTGATTTTTAATGGCTTAGACCTAGTATGAATAACAGCTTTCACATGCGGATGAAGATTGATATCAATTGCCAAGGCTGCATCATCAGAGCCTTGCCAAACTCGCCTTGCCAATGTCATTGCTTCAGCTGCCGCAGTTGCCTCATCCAACATTGATGCGTTGGCGATTGCTAATCCAGTTAAATCTGTTACCGCAGTTTGAAATGCAAATATCGCTTCAAGCCTGCCCTGGGCGATCTCAGGTTGATATGGTGTGTATGCGGTGTACCATCCTGGATTTTCTAACACATTTCGCAAAATTACCGCAGGAGTGATGGTTCCATAATAGCCACTGCCAATGAAGTTTTTCTTAATTATATTTTTATTGGCAATTTCAGCTATCTCAGCTAAGGCGGCTGACTCTGAGATGGCAGTAGGTATCGATTTTTCAATCTCACCTTTTATATGAATATTGCTTGGTACAACTGATTTGATAAAGGAATCTAAATCCTTCAAGCCGAGTTCAAGCAGCATGGTTTGAATCTGATACTGGTTTGGACCAATATGTCGATCGATAAAATCAGTGCGGTGACTCATCACTCCCCCATGCAATTATTAGTGGTGTGAGATTTTAGTAGGTTTAAGCGCCTTTAAGCTTTCTTCGCTGGGCTAACTCATCGTTAGATTGACCACTTACTACTAAGGAACCATCACTTAGGCTCTCACCCTGGAGCGTGGAAAGTGATCCTGCAACCTCACTCCAAACCTTGCCGATCGCAATCCCAAATACGCCTTGCCCACCCTGCAAAAGATCAACAATTTCATCAGGACTTGTGCACTCATAAATTGAAGCCCCATCACTCATTAAAGTGATTGACTCTAAATCTTCCACCCCGCGTGCGCGAAGGTGATCGACCGCACTTCTAATATTTTGTAGCGATACTCCAGTATCAAGTAAGCGCTTTACAATCTTTAATACCAATATGTCGCGAAAGCTATAAAGACGTTGAGAGCCTGAACCGGCCGCTCCTCTAACACCAGGAACTACTAATTCGGTACGGGCCCAGTAATCAAGTTGGCGATATGAGATTCCTGCTGCAACACACGCAGTCGCACCGCGATAGCCAATCTCTGCTGAGGTATTCATGAGGGCTCAATTCTATGGGGAGGGTTTAATTGTAGAAGGCAAAGCTTGATGATTCCTGATCCGACACGAAATTATCAACCCAAGGTTTAGGGTTGGACTTATCCAAGGAAATCTTCTGGCTTTATCTGGTCTAGGAACTCCTTAAACCGCTCAACCTCATCCTCGGCCTGATCTGGAATCTCAATACCAGCCTCAGATAACAACTGCTCGCTGGCAAGAATTGGGGATCCAGTTCGAAGAGCTAATGCAATCGCATCACTAGGCCTGGCAGAGATGGTGGGACCATCTTCAAAATTAAGTTGAGCGTAGAACACACCATCTTTTAGTTCGGTTAGATAGACAGTATTTAGCTTTGCACCCAACTCTGATAAGACCTCTTTAAAGAGATCATGAGTTAACGGTCTTGGCGGTTTAACTCCCTGCTGGGCGAATGCAATTGCAGTGGCTTCAACCGCTCCCAGCCAAATCGGCAGGTATCGAAGACCATCTAACTCTTTTAATAAAACTATAGGTTGGTTTGAAGGCATCTCTACCCTTACTCCCATTACCTCAACTGGATGGTAATCGCTCATGAAAAAATATTATTTAGCGCGATGTAAGCCGGCACGAACCAAAGAGGCATGCAGACGAATTGAAAGTGAAGCTAACTCTCGTTCTACCTCTTCTGCTCTTGCTTTCGCTTCAGAACCTTTTTGTCGAAGCAATGGTGTTGTAACCTGCTCGACTAACCCAATCTCGCGATCTGCTGCAGTTTTAAAAGCCCGAAGATGCCTTGCGCCAATACCAAATGCTGAGATTTCAGCAACCGCTTTAGCCACTGCCAAAGCATCAGAGTCATAATGTCTACCTCTGATTGCTACCAAACCATATGATTCAATCTCAGTTAGTTGCTCATCATTTAAATTGGCAGCAGATAACAACTCATTTCGAGTCAGTCGTAAATCATTATCACTAGCAAATTGATCCGCAGTTAAGCTGCCATCTTTGCTGGCAAGTCTTGGTGAAGCCACCCCGCCAACTACTTTTGCTGGTGCTAAACCACGATCCATAGCATCTAGATTCTCTTTTATTACCTTAAGCGGCAGGTACTGATCGCGTTGGGCAAGTAAAACAAACCGTAAACGATCTAAATCAGTTGTCGTAAATTTACGATAACCACTTGGTGTTCGCTGTGGATCAATTAATCCTTCAGATTCTAAGAATCTAATCTTAGAAATTGTAATATCCGAAAACTCAGTTCGTAACCTTGAAAGCACTTCCCCGATACTTAAATACGCTCGTGCTGGTACATTCATTACTTCTCTCCTATAAATAAAGTCAGATGGTACTTTCCAATTTGAACCTCATCGCCAGCATTAATCGCACTTTCTTTGACTGCCACAGCATTCACATAGCTGCCGTTTAAACTACCTAGATCTTTAATCCGGTAACCATTTGATTTGGTAATTAATGCATGTGATCTAGATACGGTTATGTCATCTAAGATGATCTCATTACTCATATCTCGCCCGAGTTTTGTTTGTGCAGCATCTAATAAGTATCTTGCTCCGACACCAGCACCTTTTAGGATCAATAAGATGCCCTCACCCTTTGGCAGATTACTTATTACATTTTGTGCCTCTGCGTTTAATGATTTATACAATTCATCAGATTGATTAACTTGGGGAATTGAGCGTAGTTGACGTAGATTTAAAGTAGAGGTTAAATCATTTGGCGGTGTTGCTTTATCAGCCATTTTCTGCAATCCCCTCATCACCTTCAACTAGAGGCTCACACTATTGCTTAGGCAGGAGGCGGTCAAGCGGTCAGTTTTTGATACTCCTGCGGTGAAAGTAGTGGTTCCTCCAGTTTTGTTGCAGAAATTTCGATTTCTACTATCCAGCCCGCACCATATGGATCTGAATTAATAGTTTCTGGTTTGGAATCCAAATTATCATTCACTGCAACTACCTTGCCTGATATAGGTGCGTATATCTCAGAGACAGACTTGGTTGATTCCACTTCACCACAAACAGAGTTTGCCTTGACCTCGCTACCACTCTTAGGAAGTTGAATATAAACAATATCGCCTAAAGCAGATTGTGCGTAATCCGTAATTCCAACCCGAAACCTAGTTGGGGACAATTCAGATACCCACTCATGCTCTTTTGTGTATCTAAGATTTTCTGGAACTAGCGACATGACCCCTCTAATCTATCCTGATAATAATCATTAAACTTTCTGTTTCCGCAATCCTTTTACTAGA
>SXRC01000106.1 GCA_005793655.1 Actinomycetota bacterium | reverse complement strand
GACTTAAGCAAATTTGTGATGATATTCGTTTTCTAGGTTCCTATCCGCAAGCAAAGTAATCGGTAGGCTACTTTCATATGATCGATCTAAAAGCACTTCGCGAAAACCCAGAGGCCTTTAAAGCCTCACAAAAAGCACGGGGTGAAGATGCTGGCATCGTGGATAAATTATTAAAAGTAGATGATGCCCGCAGGGAGGCAATTGTAGAGTTCGAAAAACTACGAGCTGAACAAAACATATTATCTAAATCAGTAGGCGCAGCCAAGGCAAGTGAAAAAGAGAAATTACTAGAAAGTGCTAAAAAACTTGCCGCATCAGTAAGGGCTGCAGATACAAAGCGAGCAGAGGCTGAAGATGCTGCGCACAAAGTTGGTCTGCAAATAGCAAATTTAATTGATCCAGCAGCACCTGTAGGTGGTGAAGCAGATTTTAAAGTAATTGAAACAGTCGGCAAGCCTCGTGATTTTAAAGCTGAAGGATTTGAACCAAAGGATCATGTTGAGATCGGCAAAGCAATAAAAGCAATTGATATTGAACGGGGCGCAAAGGTTTCAGGTGCTCGCTCTTATTATCTAACTGGGCCAGGTGCCCTACTTGAGTTGGCGCTAGTTAATTATGCAATTTTATTAGCGGTTAAGGGCGGGTTTACTCCAATGATTCCACCAGTTTTGGTAAAGCCAGCGGCGATGGAAGGGACAGGATTTTTAGGTCAAGCCGCTGAAAATGTTTATCACTTAAAAGAGGATGAGTTATATCTAGCTGGCACATCAGAGGTGGCACTGGCTGCATTTCATATGGATGAGATATTAGAGCAACTACCAATTAGATATGCCGGCTATTCACCTTGTTTTAGAAGGGAGGCAGGCAGTTACGGTAAAGATACTCGCGGCATAATTCGGGTGCATCAATTTGAAAAAGTGGAGATGTTTACATTTTGTAAACCAGAGGATGCCCAAGAAGAACATAAGAAGTTACTCGCCTGGGAGAAAGAGTTTTTTGATTCACTAGAAATTCCATACCGAGTTATTGATGTTGCAAGCGGTGACTTAGGAGCAAGTGCAGCACGCAAATTTGATATCGAGGCTTGGATTCCAACCCAGGGTGCATATCGAGAGGTAACTAGTACCTCAAACTGCACCCAGTTCCAAGCTCGAAGATTAAATATTAGATATAAGGATGAAAAAGGAACCAAACCAGTTGCTACCTTAAATGGCACATTGGTAGCAATCCCCAGAACAATTGTGGCAATTTTAGAAAACCATCAACAAAAAGATGGCTCCGTAAAGGTGCCAAAGGCGTTAATTCCATTTCTTGGAATGGATACTTTGGTCTGTGCGTGAGTGTTTTAAAAACCATTACCGGTAAGCGGCCAAAGTTAATTGGTACAGATCTAGATGGCACCATTGTTGCTCACTACGGCTTTATCTCTGAACGAACCAAAATAGCTTTTACAGCAGCAAATGCTGCTGGAATTCATATCTACTTTGTGACTGGACGTCCAATCAGGTGGATGACCGAGATTAAAGAGAACTTTAACTTTGGTCTAGGAATCTGTGGCAACGGGGCAATGCTTTATGATTTTTTAAATGAAAAGATTTTAGAGGAGTGGTTATTCTCAGTTGAGGCACAACTTGAAACAGTTAAGCGATTACGTGCAGTGATACCTCCAGTTACATTTGCAGTTGAGGTGAATCAACAGTTTGCGCGGGAGAAAAAATATGTGCCAAGGTGGGATATTGGCGCTGATAATGTAGGTGTGGACGAGATTGAAGAGGTAATTACCGCTCCTGCTTTAAAAATATTAGCAAGGTGTCAAAATAGTGAGTTTTCCTCCGATGAGATGTTGGTATTAGCAAGTAAAGAGTTAGCAGGAATTGCAACTGTTACCCATTCAAACTCAACTGATTCATTACTCGAGATATCAGCAGATGGTGTAAGTAAGGGTGCAACTTTGGCAAAGATGGCAGCCCGTCATGGATTAACAGCTGATGATTGTGTGACATTTGGTGATAATCCAAATGACTTTTGCATGCTCACTTGGGCAAGTAGATCTTGGGCGATGGCGGATGGCCACCCTGATCTAATGAAGTATGCAAAGTATCAAACTGATGCGCATCAAGAAGATGGCGTAGCAAAGGTGATTGAAAGGTTATTAGAACTTCCCCAATAAGTAATGCGTAATTTTGGGCGCTATCACTATTGCAGGTAAGTTTGCCCATGGAGGGCTCGCATAGTGGCCGAGTGCACCGGTCTTGAAAACCGGCAAGGGAAACCTTCGTGGGTTCAAATCCCACGCCCTCCGCCAGATTTAATCTCTTTGTGTGTGATTTCATATTGCTTAAGCGCTCGTTTAAGTGGCGCAAGTGATTTTATGAGAGCAAAATAATGGCATGGCTTTATTAGATTCAAAAGTTCAAAAAACTGGTGTATTTTCTGCCGGCAGAGCCTTACTTACCGATAAAACTTTAAGAACAGATCGTTGGTGGCTGCAGCCATTAATGACATTTGCAGTTCTAATCTTGTTTGTTATTTATGCAACTTTTAGGGCATTTGAAAATAAAAATTACTTTGCTGAGCCCCTAATTTCACCTTTTTACTCACCATGTTTATCAACTGTCTGCGTTGAGGGTGCTGCCCACTTTGGTACACCAATTGGCTCCATCACTTTATTTGGACTTTTAATTTCACCCTCCTTATTTATTTTGATATTTCCACTCGGTTTTAGAATGACCTGCTACTACTACCGTAAGGCTTATTACCGTTCTTTTTGGATGTCACCACCAGCTTGCGCAGTAGCGGAGCCTCATAAAAAATACACAGGTGAGACTAGAGCGCCGTTGATCTTACAAAATAGTCATCGTTGGTTTTTTTACGCCGGTTTGGTACTAAATATTATTTTGACCTATGACGCAGTAATTGCATTTAAAAATGAAGAAGGTCAATGGGGACATATGAGTGTTGGCACATTAGTCCTACTTGCAAATGCCACCCTGCTTTGGCTTTACTCTGCTTCCTGTCACACCTGCCGTCACACATTAGGTGGGCGACTTAAAAACTTCTCCGAACATCCGATTCGATATAAAGCATGGACAATTGTTTCTAAGTTGAATCAT
>SXRC01000105.1 GCA_005793655.1 Actinomycetota bacterium | reverse complement strand
CTTAGTCCAAACACTTGAGGCCAATCCATACTTAACTCCATTGGCGTAACGAACAGCCTGGGCCTCATCGGTGAACTTTTGCACAGTAATAACTGGCCCAAATATCTCACTTTGAATCATCTCATCATCTTGTTTTAGATCTGCCACCACAGTTGGGTTCCAGAAGTAGCCAGGGCCTTTGATTGCACTTCCACCAGCGGTGACTTTGGCATGGGATGGCACTCGATCTAAAAAGCCTTGCACCCTTGCTAATTGATTTGCATTATTAACTGGACCAACTAATACATCTTCATGTGGCATACCAACCTTAATAACATTTTTTGCTTGCTCAGAGAGCAACGCCACCACATCATCATAAGCACTTGCCTCAACTATTACCCTTGTAGCTGCGGTGCAATCTTGACCGGCGTTAAAGTAACCAGCCACTGCAATCCACTCACACGCTGCCTGCAAGTTAGCATCATCAAAGATCACTACCGGTGCCTTGCCACCTAACTCAAGGTGTAGCTTCTTTAAATCTTTAGCAGCACTTCCTGCTACCTCCATACCTGCTCGCACTGAACCAGTAATAGAGACCATCTGTGGAATCTCATGTTCAACTAATGCCCGACCAGTATCGCGATCACCAATTACTACATTGATTACACCCTCTGGTAAAAACTCCTGCATCAACTCTGCCATCCAAAGAGTTGAAACTGGTGTGGTATCACTTGGCTTTAACACCACTGTATTTCCTGCAGCAATAGCAGGTGCCCACTTCCAAACCGCCATCATCATTGGATAATTCCATGGTGTTACCTGCGCACAAACTCCAATTGGCTCTCGTCGTATAAAAGATGTGTGCCCTTTAAAGTATTCAGCTGCTGATTTGCCTTCCAAATTTCTAGCAGCCCCGGCAAAGAATCTAATTTGATCTAACATTGGGCCAATCTCCTCCGCCCGAGTAACCGCAATTGGTTTACCGGTGTTTTCAGATTCAATTCCAATTAACTCTTCACTTCGCGCCTCTATCGCATCGGCGATTTTATTTATTGCCTTCTGGCGTTCTCCAGGTGTTGTCTCTTTCCAAATCTCAAAAGCGGATGCTGCAGCTTTCATCGCCTTATCAACATCGGCGGCATTTGATACTGGGGCTTTGGCAAAGACTTGCCCAGTTGATGGGTTAATTAAATCCTGCACCTTATCTGAGGTGGCGCTTAATTTTTTGCCATTAACAAAGTTTTGCAGGGTCTTCACTTGATACTCCTTGGTTGATTAATTTGGCAAAAGTCTAGTAATTACAGCATCTCTTATCAAGAGTTACTTCACTTCTTTAGAATCATTACCCAACCCAGATGCTGCAAGTTGCCCACAGGCACCATCAATCTCACGCCCTCTGGTATCTCGCACCGTTACCGGCACGCCATATCCTTCTAATGTTTCAACAAAGGCTGCCTCATCCTCATGCCGGGATGCGGTCCACTTTGATCCAGGGGTTGGATTCAGTGGGATTAAATTAACATGAGCATTTTTATTCTTCAGTAATCTTCCTAACAAATCTGCTCGCCACACTTGATCATTAATATCTCTAATTAATGCGTACTCAATTGAGTACCTTCGCCCAGTTTTTGCTTCATACCTATCAGCGGCTTGTAATACCTCTTTTACCTTCCATCTTGAGTTAACTGGCACCAATGTGTCACGGAGTTCATCATCTGGAGTGTGTAATGAGATTGCAAGTGTTACTGGTAGATCCTCTTCAATTAACTTTTCAATACCAGTTACTAACCCAACAGTTGAAAGCGTTACAGATCTGGCGCCAATTCCCAAACCATCAGGCTGCGGATTTGTAATATTTCTAATTGATTGCATCACCGCTTTGTAATTTGCCATCGGCTCACCCATTCCCATGAAAACCACATTTGATAATCGAGTAGGCCCTCCGGGTAGCTCACCTAAATCACAGGCCTTAGCCGCCATCATTACCTGAGCGGTTATCTCACCTGCAGTTAAATTCCTAGTTAACCCTGCCTGCCCAGTGGCACAAAATGGGCAACCCATGCCACAACCTGCTTGAGATGAGATACAGATGGTGGTGCGATCGGTATAACGCATTAAAACTGATTCAACTAAAACACTATCATGTAAACGCCATAAATGTTTTCTAGTCTTACCCCCATCACAGGTAACTGATTTAACTAGCGTTAATAACTTTGGTAAAAAAGCATCAGCCAGTGATGTGCGCAGCTCCTTTGGAATATCGGTAAAACTTTCTACATCATCATTGTGGTGGGTAAAAAAATGCACTGCCAACTGATTTGCTCGAAAGGATGGCAAACCTAACTCTTCAGCCCTCACTTTTCGCTCTGCCACAGTTAAATCTGCTAGATGCACTGGACTCTTTTTCTTAACAGCAGGAGCATCAAAGACTAAATCAACCACTATAGATACCGATTAATAAGCTCAAATGCAAACCAAACTGCTGGAGCGGTAAAGAGAGCAGAATCTAGGCGATCCATAATTCCACCATGACCAGGTAGTAAATTAGACATATCTTTGATTGCTAAATCTCGCTTTATTGCAGACTCAATTAAATCTCCACAGGTTGCAGTGACTACACACATTAATCCAATTACCGCCCCCACATACCATGTGGTTTCAAAAAGATAATGAAAGATTGCAGAACCACCAATAATCGCAGCTACTGCTCCCCCAATTAATCCCTCCCAACTTTTCTTAGGACTTATTTTTGGTGCCAACTTATGCTTGCCAATTGCAATTCCAGTGAAGTATGCAAATGTGTCATTGCAAGCAATTAAAGCAACTAAGGCGAAGATGCGGATAGGGCCATCTTCATGGTTTGCTAGCAAAAGAATAAATCCACCGAGAACCGCTAAGTAAAAGGTAATAAATACTGCAGATGTTGAGCGCTTGATAAAATCACTTTGCGATATCAGTAATAAGGTGAACATTAAAATCGGTATGGTAAGTCCAGCTGAAACAGCAAGTCCTTCAGTGTTTGCAAACCAGGTAGCAAACAATAAAACTGATGATGCGCTCATCAATGCTAAGTCTGGTAATTCAATTCCACCGGTGCGATATGCATGGGCTAACTCCCTCACCCCAAGCATGATTACCACCCAAATTAAGATGAAAAATAACAATGGTTCGATAATTATTGAGCCAAAGATCAAGCCCAACAGAAATAATGAAACTAAAATAGATGGGAGTAGTTTTCGACCTGCTCGTTTATTTATTGCATCATTTATAGCGTGCAGATCCGCCATCATTAAACCTCT